>JAGVGX010000033.1 GCA_020056865.1 Desulfobacterales bacterium | reverse complement strand
TGCATTTCGTTTGGCAAGCGGTAAAACAGGGGCGCTTATGGTTTTACAAAACCAGGACAGACTTGAAAACTACCTTCAGGAAGGCATACTGCTCGATGCGAAATTCACCCCTCAAATCATAGAAAGCATCTTTAACACTCAAAGCCCTGTTCACGATGGTGCTGCAATCATCCATGGAAACCGTATCGCAAAAGTTGGAACATTTTTGCCTCTAACACAACAAACCGGACTTCCACAACGCTTTGGAACCCGACACAGGGCTGCCATTGGAATTACCGAAGTTAGCGATGCGGTTGTCATTGTCGTATCAGAAGAACGGGGGGAAGTTTCACTTGTTCACAAAGGCAGCGTGAAATCTGTTAAAGAGCCTCAACAATTAACAACCATGCTGACAGGGTTGTTATCCAAAGATTATACAGAATCCGAACCCCAAAAGAAAGGACTGGCGATTCGTTCCCATATTGGTGGTCTTTTTTTGACTTTTTTTATTGTGTTAGTATCCTGGAGCATTTATTCCGGAAGACAGTTATCCCTTATTAATATCTCAACACCGATTGTTTACCGAAACATACCAGACAACCTTGAACTTATAAAAACATCAGCAGAACAAGTCGAGGTGCAGATAACCGGCAGGCGGCACCTTGTGAGTGCACTTAAGAAAGAACAGGTTGGGGCGGTTATTGACCTTAAGGATAAAACCGGAGGCTCATATGAATTGATACTGACGCCGGGCAATATCAATCTCCCGCTGGGCCTTGATGTTGTTCGGATAACACCTTCCACTCTAAGTATGGTATTTGAACAGCAAATGGTTAAAAAGCTTTCCGTCAAACCGAGGTTTACAGGATTGGTGCCATCAGGATACAGAATAAAAAATATTAGTGTAAAACCTGAATTTGTTAATGTTAATGGCTCGGTTACAGTTCTCCGTGATATCAACAGCCTCTTTACAGAAACCATTGATCTGGATAAACTGAAACCTCAAAACGGTGAGAAAACAGTTGATGTCCCAATAATTATTTCTCCACCTTCATTACACTTGGTATCGGGACAAGACCAAATTGCCAAAGTGAGTATCTCGCTGAACTCCCAGGAAGTTGATTCTGAAAAACCCCAGCTGTCAACCACCAGCCTTTACCACAGGGTTACCGAAAGTGAGACGTTGTGGGATATCAGCCAAAGATATAACGTCCCTGTTGACAGGATCAGGTATTTAAACAAAATTTCTTTATCAGAAGCCATCTATCCCGATCAGATGCTTATCATAAACCCATAAACACAACCCCCTTGTTTAAAGGCGTTTTGATTTAATTTCAAAAGCATGCATAACGCCATGGCATTTACAGGCAGTGCTTAGCAATATCGGAGAATTTACAGCCAAAACCGTTTTAAGGGTATTAAAAAGATCATTTGGCCGCAAGCCGCCTATGCCCGGCGCCAACTGAATGCTTTGAATCACTATAGACCTGTAATTTTGATGGGCAATCGCTTCAAGCCGTTGATGCAGAACACCCAATCTGGGCTTGCCGGTATACGTGCAAATATTGACAGGTTCGGAACACTTGTCAGGGCAAACAAAATCCGCATAGCTTATATAAATCTCACCTTTTGGTCCCCTGATAACATTTGGCAGGATTGTCGCGATAGCTTCAGGTACCTTATTTTGCTGGATCAGATATTCTTCAGACAGTTTTTTTTTTATCCACTCGTAAGCAATATGGACCGGTATGACAGGGATAATCCAGTCAGGCGCGCTGGAACAATTCAAATGATTAAAAAGATACGTGATGCCGTCTTCACATACGGTTTTACATAGGATATCCTGCAAGCTTCGTAATGCATGACTGCTGCTGTCTACAACGGTTATTTCTACATCAGGGTTTTTCCGTTTCAATACCGTTGCTGATTTTATGCCGAATTTTCCTGCACCAATGATCCACAAGCTTTTCATTGTTAACAATTTCCGTTTCACCAAAAGTAGTTGCCGTTAAAAAAAATACAAACCCGATACCGGACTGCACATCCTGGCCATATATTCTGTTTGATAGTGTTTGCATATTACATAAAGGGCGTCATATTAACACCTTGAAAAAACTCATATCATCTGGTATACGCAATGTCATGCAAAAAAAAATAGTTGATCCGTTACTGATTCTTGCATCAAGCTCACCGAGACGAAAAGATCTTTTAAAAAAAGCAGGACTTATATTTTCAGTTGTTCCAAGCTGCTTTGATGAGCAGTCTGTTTCTATTGGATCGCATGAAGAATATGTCAGGTTTCTTGCAAAAGAAAAAACAGCCGAAGTATCAAAAACATACCCGGACAAATGGGTTTTAGGTGCAGATACAATTGTAGTCTGCCTTGATGAAAGATTAGAAAAACCCAAATCAGACAAAGACGCTAAAAGAATTTTAAACCTGCTCAGCGGAAAAATGCATCAGGTCATTACCGGGTATGCTATTAGTTGTAACGCTGAAAACACAATGTTTTCAGAAGCTGTAACCACAGATGTGTATTTTAAATTCCTTACTGAAAAAGAAATCCAATGGTATATCAATACCCGTGAACCTTTTGGAAAAGCAGGGGCATACGCTATCCAGGGTAAAGGGTCACGATTTGTAAAGGCTATTGATGGTTCTTATACAAATGTCGTCGGTCTGCCCGTATACGAAGTTATCGAGTTTCTTTTAAGCAAAAAAATAATCCAATAAATAAAAAATGCCTGGCCATGATTGAAAAGATAAACAACATTAAATCCTGCATAAACCACACGGCAATCGCCTGTGGCAGAAACCCTGAAACCATAAAGCTTGTAGCAGTAAGCAAAACCAAATCCGCTGATATGGTATCAAAAGCCATAAAAGCAGGCATCACCATGTTTGGCGAAAATTATATTCAGGAAGCTGCTGATAAAATCAAAACGCTTTCATATCCCAATCTATCATGGCATTTTATCGGTCATCTCCAGACAAACAAGGCCAAACATGCTGTCGAGTTGTTTGATTTAATCCATACAGTTGATTCTTTAAAACTTGCCTTGGAACTGAACAAACATGCTGGAAAAATTAATAAGGTCCAAAATATACTGATTCAGGTAAATATAGGAAATGAGTCATCAAAGTCGGGTATTCATTCTGAAAAAACATTGGAACTGATAAAAAGTTTAAGCCGGCTTGAATATATATCTGTAAAAGGCCTCATGACCATACCCCCTTTCTTTGAAAATCCAGAAGATACCCGTCCATTTTTTTCAGCGCTTCGCAATCTGAAAAACCTTATCATTAAAGAAACGATGCCTCATGTTATGATGAACGATCTTTCTATGGGCATGTCAAATGACTATCAAGTAGCCATACAAGAGGGTGCAACTTTTGTAAGGATAGGAACCGCTATCTTTGGGAAAAGACATTGAAAATCCTCATTCACATATGCTGTGCGCCTTGTGCTGTATACCCTTTAAAAATCCTGCGAATTGATGATGTCAAACTGTATGGTTTTTTTTATAATAACAACATACACCCTTACTCGGAGTGGCAAAAAAGAGCAGAATCATTAAAAAATTACGCGAATACAATACATCTAAATATGATCTGGCAAAAAAATTATGAAATGGAAGATTTCATAAGGAATGTAGCATTCAGAGAGTCGGAAAGATGTGTATACTGCTATCATGACCGAATGAAAGTAACTGCCCTTACTGCAAAACGGGGGCATTTTGATTTTTTTACAACAACACTTTTATACAGTAAATTCCAGAAACACGAATTGATAGCGTCAATTGGAGAATCTGTTGGGAAAATAACCGGTGTACCTTTTTTATACAAGGATTTTCGCAAAGGATGGAAAGAGGGCATTGAGGAATCAAAGCATATGCAACTGTACCGCCAAGCGTATTGCGGCTGTATTTATAGTGAAAAAGAACGTTTTTATAAAAATACCCGGTAACCATCTATGAGTCAGAAGACAGGATTTGTCTTACTTTCATTGACAATCGATCAATTTTAAAAGGTTTCTGGATAAATCCCTCACACCCTCTTGCCATAATACTTGCGGCTTCTCCTTCT
>JAGVGX010000229.1 GCA_020056865.1 Desulfobacterales bacterium | reverse complement strand
TATCAAAAATGAAGAAAAAAAAGAATTTAAAAAAATTGGTTTGCAATGATCATGTATGGTCGGAAGAGGATATAAAGGCTGCAAAGGCCGGAAGGACTATAATTAACCAGTGGAAAATATCCTGATTGATACAGACATTGTAATAGATTATCTGAGGGGTAGAGATAAATCCTCAACAGAGCTTATAAAACTGATGCAAGAGCATAATCTTTTTCTGTCTTCTGTTTCTGAATTTGAACTATATCTCGGAGCAAAAACAGCCCGCCATCAGAATGATTTGGAGATACTTTTCAGCGAATTGGAAGTTATCTCTTTTGATTTTGGCTGTGGAAAAATTGCTGCCAATATTTGGAAAGATACCCAATCAAGGCATCAACATATCGAAATAAAAGATATTTTTATTGCAAGCATCGCCATCCATAATGATATATGGTTAAAAACTTTCAATATAAAACATTTTCAAGGAATAAAAGGTTTAAAAATTTGGGATTCATAGGGAAAACTTATAAAAGTATTGTACTCAGCGGCAACAGTATGTTTTAACTTACTCCAAACGGACGATCATTTTTTAGAAATTTGTTGCTTTTAACTTCAATTCGATATTCGATATCCGGTATTCTGTTTGTCGCCTTACGCTTCACGCTCTCACGCCTTACGCCTCACGGCTTTTACCCTTGTGCCTTTGTGCCTTTGACCCTATGCCCCTTGCTCTTATTTCAACCAGAAACAATGAACCAGAAACCATAGACCGATCTTTTCCCGATATTCGATGTGCTATGTACGGCTTTTCCGTCTTCGGCCTTCAACCTTCAGCCTTTATTTTCAATGTGTTATAATGGATTGATACTTTGATGACCCCCATTCGCACCCAACCCGTGGACTAATCAGGCTATGCATGTCTTTACCCGTTCAACTTTTTATGGTTGATATTTTACCATGTCATGATAAATTATCACCATGATTGAACGCCACGTTACACAAAATCTCCTGGACGCGCATCAAGGACGCCAGGAAAAGGAGAAAAGAGGTAAACCCATGAGAACACAAACGAAATACGAAGAAATCATTCTCGAGGAGATTAGAACCCTGCCGCCGCCGGTTCTGCCGCAGGCGGTTAAGATGTTGCGTTCATTGAGAGAAGGCGTCAAGAGTGTTGCCGGGCGTGCCGGGCGCAAGTCTGCCGCCGATACAGAAAAAACGGGCTTTTGCGGCGTCTGGAAAGACGATCGTCCAGCAGATGAGATCATTGCGGATATTACCGCCCACCGCAGCGGTTATGGTCGGAGAAAGGTCGATCTATGAAATACCTCTTGGACACCAACATCTGTGTCTACTGGCTCAAGGGGAATAAGCATATCGAGCAGAAGGTCTTGTCTGGCGGGATTGATAACATTTTCGTATCCTTCATTACTGCCAGCGAACTGTACTATGGAGCCTATAAGTCTGAACGGGTTGACGAAAACCTTGCCATGATCCTCTCATCGATCATATCAATGTCATCGAATCGGATGATGCGGTTAGCGAGGCATTCGGGAAACTGAAGGCATCGCTTGAAAACGCTGGGCTGATCATCGATGACGCAGACATGTTTATTGCCGCTTGCGCCATCGTCCATGGGTTAACGATGGTGACGAATAATATGAAGCATTTCAAGCGTATCAAAGAGCTGAAACTTGATAACTGGATGTAAATCGTGGGCGCCGGTCATTCTTGCTTTGAAGTCTGATGCCCGTTCTTCAGTCTTCAGTCTTCGGCCTTTCACTTTTCACCCTTTACGTTTTACTCTTTACCTTTTTCACTTTGTGCCTCTGTGCCTTTGACCCTTTGCCCCTTGCTCTTATTAGTAGATTGATATATTGATGAACCCATTCGCTCCCCTGATATTCAGCCGCAAAAATCGAATATCCTTCTTATATCTCAAGCGGATGCGGACAAGCCGGTCTGTAATCCGCCGGGCGGAGCAGTTTTTGATACAATCTTGGTTTTTATAATTAATACAACATATCAATTGTAATTGTGGGTGAAAGGTTTGAAGTGATAAAATTTCTCGCGGATGCAAATGTTGAGAAAAGAATTGTAGATAGTCTCTTACGGTTCGGATTTGATGTTAAATGGATTCCGGATTATAACTGCGAAATGGATGATGAGGTCCTTTTAACAATGGCGAATAACGAAAAACGAATATTAATAACTAATGACAAAGATTTCGGTGAGTTGGTTTTCTTAAAGAAGCAAATTTCCGTCGGGATAATTCTTATAAGAGTAAAGGGACAAGATACTAAAGAAAAAGTGGAATTGGTGGAAAAACTGATTTTGAATTACAAGGAAAAAATACCAAACCACTTTTTACTTATAACCAGTAAAAAATTCAGGTTTATGCCACTGGAGGATATAATATGAACGAAGAAACTCTGCTTCAAAGAATTACCATAGATTCAAACATCATGTTGGGCAAACCGGTTATTAAAGGGACCCGACTTACAGTAGAGCTTATCGTAGAAAAATTGGCTTACGGAGCAACATATAGAGATTTAAAAGAGGACTATCCTTTTATTGCCGAAGAAGATATCCGTTCAGCGCTCTTATATGCAGCAAAGTGTTTATCCCGGGAGGAGGTCTACGCAGCCTGACGAACATGACATCTTTGTTCGAATCGACAGTCGGAGGTTATTTCCCGGCGCACCCGATTCGATCAAAATTTTAGCGTTCTTTGCGTCTTCGTGGTTCAATCTTTTCAACCAGAAATCAATCTTCATTCAAGAGAAAACGAGGGAAACGCATAAAATCATGGGCGTCCCCATGTCCCCCCACAATTGGTTCCGTTCGGGCAGCACCTATTCTGCCAACGGCAGCGTGGAATTCATGAAAGAATGCTTTGCCAGACTGCCCAAACGAATTTGGCAAGT
>JAGVGX010000104.1 GCA_020056865.1 Desulfobacterales bacterium | reverse complement strand
GAAAAAAATGATATCGATCTGGCATGGAAAGCATTAAGCCATGCTGCAAAACCCAGAATTCATATTGTTATCGCCACGTCGGATCTTCATATGCATGCCAAGCTGAACATGACAAGAGACGAGGTGTTAAAAGAGGTTGTAGAAGCGGTAAGATATGCCAAATCTATGCATGATAACATTGAATTTTCTGCTGAAGATGGGTCCAGAAGTGATCGTGATTTCTTGTGCAAGGTGTTTGAAGCTGCCATTGCATCAGGGGCAACAACCGTTAACCTTCCTGATACGGTTGGCTATTCTGTCCCAAACGAATTTGCTGAGCTGGTAACATATGTTAAGACGCACACGTCCAATATCCATCAGGCGGTGTTAAGTGTTCACTGTCATAATGATTTAGGGCTTGCTACGGCAAATACCCTGGCAGCAATAACTGCCGGAGCGCGTCAGGTTGAAGTAACCATCAACGGTATTGGTGAAAGGGCAGGAAACACGTCTTTAGAAGAAGTGGTGATGGCGATTCATACCCGGCCGAATTTTTTTCCGGTGGCAACCCATATTAACACCGAATATATTTATCCCACCAGTCGGCTGGTCAGCATGATAACAGGGATAATCGTTCAACCCAACAAGGCTGTTGTTGGCGCCAATGCGTTTGCTCATGAAGCAGGAATCCATCAGGACGGTGTTTTAAAAAACCCGATGACCTATGAAATCATGAAACCGGAAACCATCGGGCTTGCAAGCAACAAGCTTGTTCTTGGAAAACACTCCGGCAGACATGCGCTCAGATCCCGTTTAAAAGAAATGGGATATGAACTGTCTGATGATGAATTAAAACTTGTTTTCCAGAAGTTTAAAGAATTGTCCGACAAGAAAAAACAGGTAGAAGATGAAGACATTGAAGCCATAGTCAATGAAGGCATTTTGCGAACATCGGATATTTTTTGCCTTGAATATCTTCATATTGCAAGCGGGACCACTGTTTTGCCT
Organism: Desulfobacterales bacterium; assembly: GCA_020056865.1. The sequence continues at coordinate 2,311 of JAGVGX010000104.1, read as the reverse complement.
ATGGCAAGTGCTAAACTTCTGATAAACGGGAGATCGGTTCAAGGCGCAGGTTACGGTAACGGACCGATTGATGCTGCATTTAATGCCATAGCAGCATTGATTAATACCAAAGCCGAACTCATGCGATTTTCCATAAGTGCACTTACAGGGGGGACTGACGCTCAGGGTGAAGTTACGGTTCGATTAAAAGAAGACGGTTTGATCGCTTTAGGAAAAGGGTCGGATCCTGATATTATTGTTGCCAGTGCAAAGGCATATATTAATGGTCTTAACAGACTTGAGTACTTAAAAACCCTCCCCGCCGCGCTGGTTATTTGAGCCACCAGTTATTTAAACCAGGGAGCAACCCCATATTCAGCCGCGGCTGAGGGAACATGAAATGACATTTTTTAACAGCGTATGAATCCTGCTGAGCAAACCGCAGGTATCCATACAATTTGGAAAGTTGCTTTCATTTAAGCATGTTTTGCAGGGGCTTCTTCTGAATGTGCCGACTTCAAAATCGAATTGATGCCTGTATTTATCTTTTTTATGGCTCTTTCCCGTAGGCCTTATTTCAATATTATGTTTCATATTAATATGTTATATGATTTAATTCATGTGTTTGTTTAAAATAAATATATGGTAAACATTAACACACATTAACATGCTCCATACATGAATACAATTATATTTTTAAATATGGCAACTCTTATATGCGTGAACTGCAATTGACTATTCATTTATATTCTAAATCTAAAAACACATGATGCGAACAGGAATCGGGTACGATATTCACAGGCTGGTTGATGGACGGAAACTGATTTTAGGGGGAGTTTCCATTCCTTTCCACAAGGGACTTTTTGGCCATTCTGATGCAGATGTGCTGATTCATGCGGTATGTGACGCACTGTTAGGCGCTGCAGGCCTTGGTGATATCGGGTTGCATTTTCCTGATTCAGATGACAGATTTAAAGATATTTCCAGCATGATCCTTCTTGAAAAAACCTTTAAAATGATATCTGAAAAAGGTTTTGTGATCCATAATATAGATACGGTGATTTTTGCTCAAGAACCTAAACTCTCTCCTTACAGAAAAAAAATGGCGGAAAATATTGCCGGTAAAATTGCAATTGAACCCGACCGGGTCAATATCAAGGCGACGACTACGGAAGGCCTTGGTATTATTGGAAAGGGAGACGGCATTGCCGCCATGTGCAGTGTGCTGATAGATACATAAGTTTTGAATAATTTTAAAAAAAGTGAACACCTATGCCTCTTAGAATTTACAATACATTAACCGGGAAAAAGGAACTCTTTACACCTGTTGAGCCCGGTAAAGCCAGCATGTATGTCTGTGGCCCTACGGTCTATGATTCATGTCATATCGGACACGCCAGATCGGTTGTGGTGTTTGATGTGATTGTCAGATACCTTCGGGCCTCAGGATTTGACGTAACATATGTTAGAAATTTTACCGATGTGGATGATAAAATTATCAATAAAGCCAATGAAACAGGCACAACATCTTCTGAAATAGCCTCGAGATATATTCAGGAGTTCCACAGCGATATGGATACGTTAAATGTCCAGCGTGCAAGTATGGAGCCCAGAGCAACAGAACATATAAACAATATAATACAACTTATTGAAATATTAATTAAAAATGGATTTGCTTATGTGGTCGATGCGGATGTTTTTTTTTCTGTGGAATCATTTCCTGATTATGGCAAACTGTCTTCACGAAAATTAGAAGATATGGAAGCAGGTGCCAGAGTTGAAATTGATACAAGAAAGAAAAATCCTTTTGATTTTGCTTTGTGGAAATCGTCAAAACCAGGTGAACCTTACTGGGAAAGCCCGTGGGGGAAGGGCAGGCCAGGATGGCACATCGAATGTTCGGCAATGAGCACGAAACTTTTAGGCAAAACCATAGACATTCACGGTGGCGGAAAAGACCTGATATTTCCGCATCACGAAAATGAAATTGCTCAGTCTGAAGCGGCTTTTGGAAAGCCCTTTGTAAAATACTGGGTACATAACGGGTTTGTAAATATTAATCAGGAAAAAATGTCAAAATCTCTTGGTAATTTTTTAATGGTCAAGGATGTGATAAAAATATGTCACCCCGAAGCGGTTCGGCTTTTTTTGCTTTCCAGCCATTATCGCAGCCCCATCGATTTTACGGACAAGGTATTGTATGAGGCCACAGTTGCACTTGATAAAATATATACAACAAAACACCGTATTGAACAAGAAGTAACTCCGGATGTGGTTCATCACACGGATGCCGAAAAGCAAGAAGCAGGAACCGAATGGTCACGCTTTTGTG
>JAGVGX010000010.1 GCA_020056865.1 Desulfobacterales bacterium | reverse complement strand
TTCACCTTTTTACGCCGCCATCAACTATGAAAAATAAAACATTCAATATAGACGTATTTATACGGATTCTTAAAAAGGAATACAAAAAATGGAACGCGCTGGTTATCACCTTTATGTCAAACAAGGGCGCGTCTGCTTTTAAAATTCTTGTTGCAACAATCCTGTCACTCAGGACAAAGGATGAGGTAACATCACAAGCTGCCATCAGGCTGTTTGAAGTTGCACAAACACCCCTGGAAATACTGGATCTTGATGAAAGCACCTTAAAAAAGCTTATTTATCCTGTTGGTTTTTATCATACCAAGGCAAAACGGCTTCAGCAGATCAGTATCATTCTTCTACAAGATTATGATGAAATCGTACCTGATGAAATTGATGAACTGCTTAAGCTTCCCGGGGTTGGCAGGAAAACAGCCAACCTTGTTTTAATTGAAGGATATAACAAAAACGCTATATGTGTTGATACCCACGTTCACCGAATCAGCAACCGAATCGGCTTTGTAAAAACCAAAACGCCTGACAAAACAGAGTTTGCACTTAGAAAAAAACTTCCTGAAAAATACTGGAAAGCCTACAATGAAATGCTTGTTGCTTTTGGTCAGACCATATGCCGCCCCATATCGCCTTTTTGCAGCACATGTCCGGTTTGTTTTATGTGCCCAAGAATAAACGTAACGACCTCACGATAATTTTTTCCCCTACCATATACCAGCCGAATTTAGAGAGACTTTACCCAATCAACTATTTTATGTATGGCACGAAAAACCGATCATGTTTTTGGTTTAGCTTTTTTGGGCAGACTGTACCAGATTGCCGGATGCGTAAAATTTGTCCATCCCCATTTGATTATTTTAATAAGATAAAATGAAATCCACAATGCCCAGGCGAGCATTAACAATCGATAATACATGATAGGAACCGATATAATCGTTGCCTGAGGTAATTGATTCTGCGCCATATCCTGATACCAGCGAAGAAGGCCTTTGGACGAGCCATTTCCTGCAATATTCATATCAGGACTCCCAAGCAGGCCTTGGCTGATAGCTGTAATCAGTGCGCCTGCTGCAAGTATGGTAAGACATCCAATGCCAACCTGCATGAAATTAAAAACCTTTTTATCCATATCAGGTGCTGCTTTTTTTCTAAATTCAAGGGCTATCAGCCATCCAACAACCAGCAAACTGCCGGCAATATTACTTTGGCTCATACCTATGCCAAGCAAAAACCAGTGGCTAAATTTCAGTGGTGTCATTTTTGTCTTGCTCAAACCAAAGGCAGCAATAACAATCATAATAACAACCGACCAGAAAAGAATAGCAGGCCCCAGTTGTGGCCCAAAAAGGAAAAGGGGCCACCTGTTGTGCGGCAGGTACACATCAATATTTGCATTAACATTTTTAAGACCTAAATTTACTTTTTGTGTTTTAAAATACGCTGGTATCCCTTTTTTAATGCGCCACTGAAGCATTATTGTCTGAAATCCTGGGATGATAGGCAGATGAACAGCTCTTTTTTCCTGACGGATGGGCTGAACCTTTCCATTAATTTTCACTTCCTGAAGCTGTGCATCCTCCGGAATGGTTACCGTATGCTGCCCCCCCTGACTGCTTCGTATGGAAAGGGTCAGTTTGCTGTCGGTTGTTCTTTGACCCGGCCGTATTTCAAGGTTGCTTTTTTCGATCGTCAGTGTTTGTCCTTCAACACCTTTTGGACGGGTAATGGTAATGTTTACTTGTTCTCCAGGCCATGGGTGCCATGTGGGGTTCCATCGTTGACCCTGCTGATGGAAAATAACCGGGATTCCTTTGTACTCCATGTGGAAAACAGGGCTCACATCCACCTGCCATATTTCCGTCCACAAACTTGTTTGGGCATTCTTAAGTATGATTTGATCTGTTTTATCGATAACTGATTCCCATTGAATCCGCTTTGTTTTTGCATCAAGGTTCACCTGAGCTTTTCCATTGCTGACTTTCACCCCCTCTGTAACAACCGACTCACCATTTATAAGTGGAATATCTAATACAATTGCGGAGCCTGAAGGGCTGATTCTCTGCACAGAAGTTTCTATTTTCCACTCAAGCCCGAGAAATAATCTGCGTTCAATTAAAACAAACGGCGGAAGTATGCCTGTGTCTAAAATCTGATTTACTATACTGTTGCCGGAAGCAATTCTTTTGAATTGGATTTGATTGTCTATGGTGCCATCTTCATGAATACCTTCGCTTGTCCACCCTGTCTGATCTATTTTTACCCGGTGCGGTTTAATTGGCAAAGGCACCTGGATAGAGTTGTATTTCGGAAGGATCCCTTTTAAAACCAGTTCATGTCTGCCTGAAGGCACCAGTGCCCAAAGCCCGTCTTTGGTTTTAAATAAAGCATTTATTTTTTTTTTGTCGATTAAAACTTCTTTTGGAAGCCATTGCTTTGCAGTTCCTGGAAGAGGCAGTGCAACATCTATCTCGCTATTGACCTCCATGTTAATTTGAAGTTCGTTCGGTGAAATATCAATATGCATGGCCTGGATCTCGGCACAGTCAGGAAAACAGTCATCTGTTTCTAAAAGCCGGCTGCGCAATTCTTCAAACATGGCAGGCGATGGGATGTCATTTGCGTAGCTGCGTAAAGGAGCAAAAAAGAAAAACAATAATAAAGAAATGACAAAAAACGTTTTTACATCCGGATACTGCCACCCGCCTGCTTTTCGATATCTGATGCCAAAAAGTCCTAAAGCAAGAAGTATGATAAGGCCTACACGAATAAAAGAAAGCACCAGATTCGTCCCGGGACCAATTAATGATAGACAAATCTTTTGCCCGCGTTGTACCGGGCCTGTCTTTATCGATATACTGTTCCACTGCCAGGAGGGAAGGCCGGGGCCTGTCTGATTGATCATGCCGGGGTCATATTGCGCTACCTGTGATCTGCCTCGATAATAATTTGTTTTTGATGTTTCTCTTTTTGCAGGCACACTTGCGGCTTTATCTTCAAATTGAGACTGTTTTGCAGCTTCTTGTTCTCCAAAACCGTCGACCTCTTGTATCATTTGTTCCTCGGCTCTTTTTGTCGATAGAGAGGCAGGTTGTTGATTTGAGTAGCTTGTTGCCATCGACTTCCACGGTTTTTCAAGCTGAGGATAAATACCGATCCGGATCTGGTTGATCGTAAAAGGAATAGAGATAACAATCAGTGTGATCACAGCAAAAGCCTGATATGTCTTAACCATGCGTTTGAATTTTCCATCCGGAAGATGCTTTATAAGGGCAACACCAACTATAATTGCAAGCCACACCCATCTCGGTGCTCCAGGCTCATGATAAATCAGTACAAGTGCAATAAAAGCTAAAGCAGAAAATGATTTTGAATATAGTTTCGCAACTGAAATTGTAAAAACAAGTACCAGGAAAAGATCCAGAAGCGTCCACTGGTTCAGCCATGTATCTGGGATATTATCCATTCCGCTGGCATTAAATACCCGGTAGCCCGGCGGCAAAAACAAGGTTGAATTGACCTGCTGAAAATCATGTTCCCAGCCGGTTAAGGGGATTTTTGAAATACTGCCAAGATATTCACTGTCTGCTGAAAGTTGTATATGGCCTTTTCTCAGTTCAATGCCATC
>JAGVGX010000172.1 GCA_020056865.1 Desulfobacterales bacterium | reverse complement strand
GTGTTGCCCCAGAACTCCGGTAGCCCAATAGGCAGGAAAAGTTCCGGCGAAGAAAACAGCAAAAAGCAGAAGGGCAGAAATCAGAGGATGCAGATAAAATGACTTTTGGATGAGATCATTTTTCTTATAAAGAAATGAATGAAAAGAAAGATACAAAAACGAAGCAGCAATCAGAGGCGCTGAGGCAATAGCCTTCGCAAGAAAACGCAACGATTGCATTCCGGCCATCTCAATCGAATAAAAAAACTGATGCGCATCCGGATAAGAGGAACCCCTGGCCTCATTCCCGGGGGCTAGTATTACCAGTAGAGAGCCGATGGCTATAAAAGGAATGAGTAACCACAAAATTGTTTGTTTTGTTTTTGTAATCCATTTTATTCCGGCTAAAACCACAAGAAATGCCACACACATCAGCATACTGATTTCATTGCAACCGATGCAAAGAAAAAGGAATAAGGCAGCAACAATTGAATTGACGGGTGTTTTGGAAGAATTGTTTTTTGATCGTAGTAAAAATGTAACAGCAAGTAGAAGCAGAATATTTCCAAACATGTAGGTTACAGCACCTGTATACCAGTAAATCCCTTCGGTAATATCCGGCATGTTGTGAAGTAAAAGTAAAGTTAAAAGAAGCGAACAAAAGAGAATTATTTGCTGATTGATTCCGGATTGAAATAAACTGCGTAGAAACAGAAGAATGGAAAAAAAAGTGAGCAGTATCATCAGCATTGGCATCAACGAATAGATTGTGAAACTGCCGAAGGCAATGGGGTTGAGTAAAGCAAAAAGATTGGAAGTATATCTTCCGTTCCATTCAAAGTAGTCAGCTGACCAGGTTTTAAAAATCCCGTTATCTAAAGACCGTGCAGCATAATAAAAATCATCGGCAGCGGGATGAGAATAGTATGAAATAAACAGATAGGGCAGGAGCAATGAAGCCACCAACAGGATAATTAAATTAATATGGCTTTTTTTCTTGAGCATTTGATAAATTGCAAATAGATAATCAATGCAAAGTAAGAAAAAATCACGTAAGAATTTGTTTAATCTTTCAGGTATTAATAATACATCAAAATAAATTTTACAATCCATGCAACCGAATTGAAAAAAGGGTGTCTTATTAATACATTCATAATACTTCCCACTTTTACAAAAGTTCGAATATATTTTTCATTATTGTCTTCAATCAGTTCACAGAAAATTTCTGTAATTATTTATGATTCAAAACTTGACAATGCTATTTAAATTTTGTAATTTGCACACACTTTAAAACCCGTTCTTATGCGAAAAGTATACTTATTCCTACTGCCTCTTTTATTTTTTTCTGTTTTTACTTCATCACATCTGCAGGCCCAAAACCGATGGTTTAACCATTATGGTGGTGGTATCACTGATGAAGCATTAGACATTGCTTCCGATCCTTTAGGCAATTTATATGTTGCCGGATACTTCAGCGCCATTGCAAATTTCGGCGGGCAGACGGTTATTTCGTCGGGCACTACAGATATTTTTTTAATGAAGGTTAGTAATAACGGCGTCATTCAATGGATAAAAAAAGCAGGTGGCGCCGGTGCTGACAGGGCTATCGGAGTATGTACAGACAATTCAGGCAATGCATACATTACTGGCTTTTTTCACGGACTTGCTGATTTTAGCGGAACAACAATGACCGCTCCAGGCACACAGGAAGAAATGTTTGTTGCCAAATACGACGCTTCCGGAAATCTGCAGTGGGTGCATCAGGGCGGAGGAACGGATTGTGATATGGGGAATGCAATAGCGGTTGATAATTCAGGGAATGTTATTGTAACGGGTCAGTTTAAAGGGCAGGCGCAATTTGGCTCAACTACACTGAACTGCATGAATGATTCGCTGGGACATCCTACAATCGATGTTTTTACTGCAAAATATGATGCAACCGGTGCATTTCAATGGGTGAAACAAGGGGCCGGAGAATATACCGACAGAGGTATGGATCTGGTTACTGATAATGCCGGGAACATATATGTAACCGGACATTTTTCGGATACAGTTACTTTCGATGTACAGCATAACAACATGATGCGGAACAGTGTCTTCTTAATTTGCTACAATGCGACAGGGCAGGAGCAATGGTTCAGAATCATGGGCGGCGGACAATACAATATTGCTTATGGAATAGCAATAGACATGAATTCGAATCTATATGTTACCGGAGATTATGCCGGGAGCATGATCGTGCTGGGAACTCCTAATATCACGATCAGCAGTACATATATGCAGAATTATTTTCTGGCAAAATTTAAAACATCCGGGAGTTTTTGCTGGATTACATCGGATGGTTCTGATAATCCTGTTCATGTTCGTAATATTGATATGGATGAGTTGAATCGTCCTTACCTTATCGGGGATTTTGAATGCATCATGACGGAGTTTTCCCTTGCGTACGGAGCAGCGAATTTCAATAGTGTTGGCTTTAATGATATTTTTATTTCAAGTTTTGATACTTCCGGAACCCGCTTATGGGCAAGGAATATGGGGGGGAGAGAAAAAGACAATGGATACGGAATTTCGATTTATAATGGACAACCCTACATTGCAGGTAGCACTCGAAAGGGAACCGGATATACTTCGCAATATTCGTGGTTAGGAGGAATTGCTTCTACAGCATTGATGCCTTCGGGTTATTGCGGCGACCCTGCTTATCCTTCATATCGTTTTACAAATACATTTGGTGTTGAAGATGTTTTAGTCGGAAATGG
>JAGVGX010000284.1 GCA_020056865.1 Desulfobacterales bacterium | reverse complement strand
ACATGATATGACGGACTGGAGAAGGGCTTCTTCTTTGGGATGGGCACAAGGATACATGATGAGAACCTTTGCTGAAACATACACGTACGGAGGCAAAATCGGTTTGGAATTATGTCTGGGCGACGGGATGCTGTCTTTTGGCATGGATTATTATATGCGCAACTGGGATGCTGAAACAACATTGCCAACTGGCACTCAGGATTCAGTTCCTGATGTTGATATGAACAACACGGGTTTTTATTTTGAGTACGCTCAAGATGTTATTGAAAAACTGTCATTGACTATGGGCGCAAGATTTGATCATAATAAAACCAGAGCTGGCAAAGATCGCTCCGGCTTGTATAATCAGTACCATCATACAACAGACAGAACACAAAACGATGATTTTGTTTCAGGCAATATCCAGCTTTCATATATTTTTGATGAAAACACGCTGTTTTTTACCGGATTCGGATATGCCTGCAGGCCGCCGGATCCTTTGGAAAGATATTTTGCTTTGGAAAAACCGATGATCCAACCCAACTGGGTGGGCAATCCGGAACTTGATTTTGTGAAAAACCGAGAACTTGATTTCGGAATGAAGTATTCAAGGGGTGTATTTTTGGGAAAGGCCATGTTGTTTTTCAGCGATATTGAAGACTATATAAGTATTTTTAATGCTGCAGGATCGGTCAAGAGCGCAAGAAGCTACAGAAACGTTGATGCAACCATGTATGGCGGTGAGATTACTACGCACTTGTTTCTTCCGCTGAACATCTCTTTTCAGGGAGGCATTTCCTATACATGGGCGCGAGATGATACATTTGACAAACCTTTATTTGAAATTCCACCTTTACAGGCAAGAATTGCCGTTAAATATGACAACACGATGTATTTTTATGAAATTGAAGGTGTTTTTGCAGATGACCAGCACCGGATCGATTCAAACTTAAATGAAGAAAAGACGCCAGGATGGGGAATTGTGAATCTGAAAGCAGGGGTAACATATAAAAAATTTGATATTTTTGCAGGAATTAATAATCTTTTTGATCGAATGTTTTTTGAGCACCTGTCATTTCAAAGAGACCCTTTCCGAACAGGAACAAGGGTGCCTGAGATGGGGCGAAGTGTTTATGTAAATATTTCCTGTGCCTTGTAACTGTAGTTAACAAAGGCAGAAAAATATGGAATTCAGGAGTCAGAATTCAAAAAGGGGTTGACCTGCTTTATTCTGGCTCCTGAATTCTCAATTCTAAGTTGCACATGGATTCATTGCAAAAACCGACAATTTCCACAAACTACATGAAAAAAGGGGTGTGCGAAACTTGAGTATAGTTTTACAGGGAACCACAGAATCGAATGGGCGTTTGTAAACATCCAGTACCATTTCCATGTTCGCTACAAAACTGCCGTTTTGTTCCGGTGGAATCACCCATCCTTTACGGAGCCAGGGTTTGATTTCGTTTTTTTTAAAACTTGACGAATAGTTTCGTGAGAGACATTACCAATATAATCAAGCTCGACAACCTTATCGGCCAATAATCTTAGAGACCATTTAGCAGTAAGTGTCACGGTATATTTCTTCATTCTCAAACCTTCTATGTTGATTATGAAGAAAACATATCACATTTTATACGACTTTACAAGTTTGACATGACACTAGATCAAAACCGGTAACCCTCTTTTTTGCAATATGATTGTCAGATCAAATCTGAACTATCTCACATTACAGGCATCCCCTATTGCTCCTTGTCTCTTAAACTCCAGATATAGTTTGTCAGCGCATGAAGTTCTTTACCTTTGATAACATCTTCCCACGCAGGCATATGGGATTTATTGTCATTTTGTTTTTCTGTGTTTTTAATCCCATCGTGACCGGTTATAATAACCTTTTTAATCTTTGCCTTGGTATTCATTTTCAATGCAAACGCTTTGGTATTCCAGGCAGGAAAGTATTCTTTGTCCGAACCAGGTTTTTTTATGCCTCCACGCCCATCTTCCCCGTGACAGGCGAAACAACCATTTGTTTTTGCTACTATTTGACCCAACATGATCAGTTCGGAGATGTTGTTTTTTAGCATAAGCATGTCTTGTCCCATATCCGCATTGGCAAGCTTCAAAGCGCCATCAAAGGTTGTCAGGGCACCCCCATGATGAGCAATAAATTTTTCTGCTTGAGCCTTATTTGCAAACGCCAGTTTGCTTGTTTGTGACATGACCCCCTTGATATCACTTTGCACAACATAATAGCTATCTTTGGTATCTATCATATCACCTGTTTCGTAATCTGAAACATCAATTTGTATTACATTATTATTATTGATTACTATGGCAGCACAATGAAGACTGCATGTATGCTTCTGGGTTTTATTTTCAATGGCCAGTATATATTTTGTCAGCCTGTATTTGTGCAGATCCATGGCGCACAAATCACACCATTGTTGAGCTTTGGCCTGGGAAACAAATAAAAAAAACGATAGCGCCAACATCAAAATAAAGATAAACGGAAACCGGTTTCCTGACTTATTCATTGTTTTACTCCTTTCAATTAATAATTATCATCTAAATTGCGTGTAGTCCCGCACCTCTTGCCCGTTCAATACATTTCCTCCATAAGTCTTTTTAAATATTTCAGCCGAGTTCATTGTGGAAAAAATCAACACAAATGGCACCATGGAACCTTTGGGACGCAATCGGCTTTCTATTAGATAATGGGCTTGTTTTGCATCAATCATCTCTCCGCTGTCGTAATCACTGGTTATTGCATTATAATCACGGGCTAAAACAGAATCTATTTTGCCCTCTTTAAGATGGGTATTTAAAAGAACCAGGCAGTTCAAACAACACAGAGAATAGTGACCGGAAGGTATATTTTATACCTTCGGTTACTGAGCCAGTATACATAAAAAACAGGCATAACCAGTTTAAATCCACTTGCTACATAAGAAACAGGTGAGTTAATGTTATGAATTCCCACTAAATGTCATAAGAATTAAAATCAAGAAAATACATGGACGTATTTATAAGTTGATGGTTTAACTATGCTAAACGGCATGGGTTAATCCTGCTTATTGCTTGACACAAAATAAAGCATTTGACATATGATAATCAGGTTTTTTATATCGATATTTTTCGAATCTTATGGAAAAGGAAAATACAAAATGCAACACACCATTCCTAATTGTGCAACATGTCCCTTTGTAATTACAGAAAGACTTTGCAGAAAAGAAGATGGCCGTTCCCCTGATTCCTGTCCTACTAAAAACCAGACAGATCTTATTGAAACATCGATGAATGAATATAAAAAGCCCGATATTTTAGAATTTGCCAAACAGTCATCCATACAGGAGGGCGAAGGTTATGGGCAAAAAGAACGTGGATACGATTATGTAAAACCAGTGAAACCACGCATCATGGAGATCATTGAGTTAGCACAAAAACTGAAATTCAAACGGTTAGGACTTGTTTTTTTGCATGGGTCTGAGAAAAGAGGCAAAAGTAGTTGAAAAGCTCTTATCTTTAAAAGAGTTTGAAGTTGTTTCGGTGATGTGTAAAGTTGGACGAATCACTAAAGAGCATATCGGTATTTTAAAACATCAACAGGTAGATATTCACAACACAGAGACCATGTGTAACCCCATTCTTCAGGCGTTTATACTCAATGAAGAAAAAACAGAATTTAATGTTTTGCTCGGGTTATGTGTGGGTCATGATTCGCTGTTTTTTAAGTATGCTGATGCCCCATGTACGGTACTTGCTGTTAAAGACCGTGTCTTTGCTCACAATCCTCTGGCGGCTATATATACTATAGACAGTTATTATCGCTGCTTAAAATAACAATATTCCTTTCTGCCCTGTTCCTCGGACAAACTAACTGCATTACGGTTAAAATCCGGATCATATTTCCTACGATGTTGAACACACATAAATTCCTCCTCCCATTGTCTTTAATAATGGCTTAACCGAGTGCTCATAATTTTGTAGCAGGATCACTTATCTCAAAACACAGATGGGCACAATTTTGGGCACAATCGTCTATTTTAAGACAAAAAAGGGCAGCTCGAAGTGAGCTAACCAACTGATATTATTGGTACGCCCGGCCCGATTCGAACGGGCGGCCTACGGATTCGAAGTCCGGTGCTCTATCCAGCTGAGCTACGGGCGCATATAATAATATT
>JAGVGX010000070.1 GCA_020056865.1 Desulfobacterales bacterium | reverse complement strand
TACAGAACTGGTTGTTAAGTTTCCTAATTGGACATCAATAGGTGCGGAGCTTTTAATAACCGGGGGTGTATTAATTGATGAAAATAAAGATAATCGTATTGTTGAAATGGAACTCAGACTTTATGACACATTTAAAATGCGATTGCTTTTGGGAAAACGTTACAAGGGATGGGCAAATGATCAGAGAAGAATAATAAGGCGTTTTTGCAGTGAGGTCATCCTTCTTTTAACTGGTAACAAGGGGATTTTTGACAGCAAAATAGCGTTTGTATCAACAGGCACAGGAAATAAGGAAATTTTCACTTGTGAATACGATGGATACAACCCTGTGCAGTTTACCAAGAATAAGAGCATTACGCTATTTCCCTCATGGTCATCGGATGGTAAATGGATGGCTTATACAACGTTTAAAAACGGCAACCCTGACATTCATATAAGGCATATCTCACAAAATCGAGGGTTTATTGTTGCCGAAAAAGGGATAAACATAACACCTGCATGGATGCAGGGTGAACTCAAACTGGCAGCAACGTTGTCGTTTAGTGGCGACCAGGAAATTTATCTTTTAAACGGATCCGGAAAAATCTTAAAAAAACTGACGGATAACAAAGGTATTGACTCATCGCCTTCCTGGTCACCGGACGGCAGCAAAATGGCTTTTGTTTCCAGAAGATCAGGTACGCCGCAAATCTATATTACGGATTTTATCTCTAATAATGTAAAAAGGTTGACTTTTAACAGCCCTTATAATACGCAACCTTGCTGGTCACCTAAAGGTGATAAAATCGCATACTCATCCATGGAAAATGGTTTAATTGATATTTATGTGATCGGAGTTGATGGTAAGAATCTTGTTCGGCTGACAAATACCAGTGGAAACAACGAATCGCCGACATGGTCTCCTGACGGGAGTCTGATAGCTTTCAGCTCAACACGCCAGGGCCCACCAAAGATTTATGTGATGACGTCATCAGGGACAGATCAACGGCGTTTACTTACTTTGCCTGGCGAACAGACAAATCCAAAATGGTCACCGGGCGTTATTAATTATTAATTTTAAATTTAATTGCACTTTTTATTCAAGGAGGAAAACATGTTACGTATCTATCGGATGTATTGGGTTGTTTTAGTTTTAAGCTCAGGGTTTCTTTTCATGGTTTCATGTAAAAGTATGGTTAAAAATGACCCTTTGCTGGTTAAGTCCTATGAAAAGCAGGAAATGGAGCAGGCTGATGATTTTACAAGTGAAAAACAAGCTGGAAGGCAGGCTGGTATTGATGAGTCTGATGCTGATGAAGAAGCTGTAATAGGGACAGAAAAGTACAGATTTTATAACCAGGATGTCATTTTCCCTTTTGATGATTATTCTCTTACTGTATCAGCACGTGAAATTTTGAAAGATAAAGCACAATGGCTGATAAAAAATCCTAATGAATCGATCATTATTGAAGGCCACTGTGACGAACGAGGCACGAATGAATACAATCTTGCGTTGGGTGACAGGCGTGCTGAAAGTGTAAAATCATTCATGGTTGATCTTGGAATTGATGAGAAAAGAATGAAAACAACAAGCTATGGTGAGGAGCGCCCACTAGATGCTCAAAGCAATGAGGCCGCCTGGGCAAAGAACAGACGAGCTCATTTTGTGCATCACAGTAATTAGGAAGAACCATCGGGCTCGTGCTGAGCAGCTCACTGTTCGGCACGAGTGTTATATGGTGAACTGTTTGACTGAAATTATTGAATTATGAAGTATCTAACGGGTAATCATTGTTTTAATAACCCATCTATTATGAAAGACACTTTATTATGAAATATGCTGCATTATTATTTATTTTATTTTTGACCATGAATTATGGATGCGCGTTACAGCAGGATCTTTTGATTCTTAATAATCGTATGGCTGTATTGGAAAAACGCTATATCGATATGGACAAGAAAAATGCAGAATTTCAATCTCGTGGTATTAAGAGTCAGTCGGCATTATTGCAGGCAGAACTTAATGCAGAGGTTGAAAGGCTTAGAGGCGAGATTCAGGCAATTTCAGGCAGGATCGAAGAGTCTGATCATTTCTATAAAAAGGGTGTTGAGGACATAAAAATGTCGGTTGAAAATACAGCCGGTAGCAGGAGTGACAACATTACAAAGATAGAAAAAAGATTAGACAGTTTGGCTGAACAAATATACACAATAAACAACCGCACCATAAGTTTGGAAAGGTATCTTAACGTTGAATCACCGCCTGATAAAAAAGTAAAAAATGAAGCAGTAAAAAATGAAGCAGTAAAGAATGAAGAAGTAAAGAATGAAGAAGTAAAGAACGAAGAAATAAAGAATTATGCTCAAGCCCAGAAAGAACTTTCAGAAAATGACATATATTCATTAGCAAAGCAGTATTTTGACGAGGGTGATTTTGAAGCAGCGCGTAAAGAATTTAAAGAGTTAATAAACAAATATCCGAATTCTCAGCATGCAGATAATGCCCAGTTCTGGATAGGTGAAGCCTATTATCGTGAAAAATGGTATGAAAAGGCTATTTTGGAATACCAGACGGTTATAGAAAAGTATCCTGATGGGAACAAGGTCCCTTCATCGTTGTTAAAACAGGGGTTTTCCTTTTTCTGTCTTGACGACAAATCTAATTCTCGCCTTATCTTAAAAGAGCTTATTAAAAAATACCCCAATTCAAATGAAGCCAAGATTGCATTAAAAAAACTTGAAGGTCTCGGCAATTAACGGGCCTGTGTTTTTTTTAAGTAAGTTATGATTCATGTTATCGGCATAGACCCCGGCCTTGCTGCTACCGGCTTAGGTGTTGTTAAAGGCGCAGGTAGTCATGTTGAAGGGTATTCCTACGGAAGCATTCATACTTCTAAAGAGCAGTCTCTCCCTGCACGTCTTGGAAAGATATTTTCAGATATTCTCCGTGTGCTAAAAGATGAAAAACCTGACCTTATTGTTGTTGAAGATATATTTTCACTGGAAAAATATCCCAAGTCAGGAATAAATTTGGGGAAAGTTTCAGGTGTTGTTCTTCTTGCCGGATGGCAGGTCAATGTTCCGGTTATTGAGATTCCGGTGCGTGAAGCCAAGCAGGTATTAACGGGAAACGGGAATGCGAGTAAACAGCAGCTTGAGATAACCGTAAGAAGAATAATGAATCTTTCAACTCCCATAAGGCCTTTTCATGCCTCTGATGCATTAGGCCTTGCACTTATCGGGTTATATCGCTATGGGTGAAATGAAATTGTTAAACTGTTGGTGATACTATGATAGGGTATATTGAAGGCAAACTTATAAAAAAAGAAAATGACAAAATTCTTGTTCTTGCCAATCAGGTTGGATATGAGGTTATCGTACCAGGTGTAGTTATGGAAGCGTTGCTTGCGAAGAAAACAGGAAGTGACATTTCATTATTTATTTTTTATTATCAGACTGAAAGACAGCCCAAACCCATATTAATCGGTTTTAATCAGGAAATAGAAAAAGAATTTTTTCAGTATTTTATATCTGTTGAAGATATCGGTCCGCTGAAGGCTGTTAAAGCAATGAACATGCCTGTTAGTGAAATAGCTCGTGCTATTGAATCAAAAGATGTAACAAAACTTCTATGTATGAAGGGGATTGGAAAAAGGACTGCCCAGAAAATCATTGCTACGCTTGAAGGGAAAATGAATAAGTTTGATGTGCTTGGTGAAGACGAACAAAAAAAAGCACCGGTTAACAATAATGTGATCCCACAGATTCTCGAAGTTCTTGTCAGTCAGCTGGGACATAACTATGCTGAAGCCAAAAAGATGATAGATGCTGCCTTAAAACGTAATCAGGCCATTTCAACGCCGGAAGAACTTTTGGATGAGATCTATCGTGGTGGGAATAATGGCAGATGATATCCTGAAAAATTCATCAGAAAACAGACAAGTTATTTCAGAACTATGTCAGCCCTGTGATAATGAGTCCGATATATTAAGTTTGCGCCCTGAGTGCTTTGATCAATATGTCGGCCAGTCGGATGTTGTTGAAGCACTCAAGATCGGGATACAAGCAGCACTGTTGCGCAATGAGCCGCTTGATCATGT
>JAGVGX010000005.1 GCA_020056865.1 Desulfobacterales bacterium | reverse complement strand
CTGTAAACCGTCAACTGTGAACCGTGAACGGTTACTATAAAAAATAGAGGGCTTTGATGTGGCAACAGAAGAAGGTATTGTTTTAGAAACAGGAAGCCAAATGGCCTGGGTAAAAACAATCAAAAGCAGTTCCTGAGTGAGCTGTTCTGCAAGGGGCTCTTGCACTACAGATCTTGAAGGTGGCGGCAGGGAAATGAAGGTCCAAGCTATTAATACAGTTGGTGCCAAGCCAGGCGACCGTGTTGTGCTCAGTATGGATTCATCCTCACTGTTGAAAGCGAGTTTTTTTCTCTATGTTTTCCCTATTTTATGTATGATATCAGGCGCTGTTGCCGGTGAGAAGCTGGCACATGGGTCTGGTTTCAGCGAATCTGCGTTTTCGGCTATTGTGGGTTTTGCAGCGTTTTTCCTGTCATTTGTCATAGTAAAAATAGCAGGAAACAGGCTTGCAAAAAAAGATGAATACCGCCCTAAAATTACCCGGATTGCCAGATTAAATCCGAAATCCTTAAGCTAATTGAAAAATTTTCCGATTATGCCTCAACCCAAGCGGAACCTTTCCGCCACCGCCTGGAAGATCAATCATATAATGAGGCACATGACAACACGACATGCACCCATAAAGCGATTCCATTATTTGAAGCCCTTGGTTCAACGTAGTACGAAAATGTCCGGTTCCTTTTACAACATCAGCATGGTGAATATAATAGGGAGTTACGCGTATGCTTAGCAGACGACGCATTAAACGTTCCATAACATAAGGGCTGTCATTTATGCCTTTTAACAGAACCGTCTGGCATCCGACAGGTATGCCCGCATTCACAAGATCCATGCAGGCTTTTGAGGCTTCGGGAGTTATTTCATCATAATGATTAAAATGTGTGTTGATAAAAACAGGATGATATTTTTTTAATATATGGGTCAACGGTTTTGTAATACGCTGAGGCAGAGTGCACGGCACCCGGGTATGGATCCTTATGATTTCGATATGGGGTATTTCGCGAAGTTTTTTCATGATGTCATTTATACTGTCATCTTCAAGAAGAAAAGGATCCCCTCCTGAAATCACAACGTCTCGTATGTATTTGTTTGATCGGATGTAGGCGATACCTTCTTGAATCGTATGGTTGTTAACGATAAAATGTGTGCCGACTTTTCTTTTTCGCATGCAGAAACGGCAGAGCATCGCACACTGGCTGGACACAATCAGCAAAACCCTGTCAGGATATCGATGAACAAGATTGGTTACAGGAGATTGGGTTTCTTCGCAAAGGGGATCTTCTGCATTTAAATAATCTTTTATTTCCATAGGATCCGGTACTGCCTGTTTCCAGACAGGGTCCCCATATGTTTTTATCAATGATAAATAGTATTGGTTGATCCGCATGGGGAATTTATCGATAACATGTTGTATTCCTTTATGATCAAAAGAGTAGTGCTCTGCGAGTTCTTTTGGTTTAGTAATACTTGTGTTAAGGAGCTCATGCCAGTCGGGCCAGTTTTTTTCAGGTTTCATGGGGGTTATCGGATATGTCATCAATCTAAATTTTATTTTTCCCTTGACTTATTTAATGGTTGTAATAATAGATCTTAAACTTAACTTATGATATACTATTAAAATTAAAGATCAATATAAAGGATTGGATGAATGGTTGAAACGGTTTTTGTTTCTGATAACAATGCAGTATTTGTATGCCCGGAATGTAGTAAAACACGGTCTGTGGATATTTCCAGATATAAAAACCTCAATATGTCATCTGTGATAAAATGTACGTGTTTCTGTGGGCATTCCTACCATGTCAAACTTTTAAAACGAAAAGCCACAAGAAGGAAGGCGTCTATAATTGGCATGTATACCCATATTGTTTCAAACGTGGGCGATAATTTTTGTGAGGAGATAGGCAAGGGTGTTGTTAACATTGTTGATATTTCCCACTCAGGATTGTTGCTTAAATTTAATGCAAAACCGCGATTTGAAGGTGGTGACAGGATCATGATTGAGTTTAATTTAGACGATGCAAACAAAACGCGGATAAAAAAAGAACTGATCATAAGAAATATAAAGGAGAAGAAAGTTGGCGCAGAATTTTCCAGCGTGGATCCCAATAACGCTAATGACAAAGCCATAGGCGATTATTTGAAAAATAAATAAAAAATAATGGACATCAAGTCATTTACGCCAGAATTCTGGAACAACAAGAATAATTACTGTAAATATTTCAAGCCTTCCTAAAAGCATACACCACAACAGAAGCCATTTTCCTGCTGAGGGTATGTGTGCAAAGTTATCAAGAGGACCTACCAGTCCGAAACCAGGTCCAATATTTGCCATCGTAGTTGCAACTGCAGAAATTGAAGTCAAAAAATCTATGCCCATGCCCGCCAATAAAACAGAAGATAGGACAAATATCCCCACATAAAGGGCAAGGAAGACAAGAACGCTTCTCATAACATCTTCAGGCACAGGTTTCCCTCCAATTTTAATATGCGTGATTGCATGTGGATGTATAAGAGAAAAGAGTTCCTTATAGCAGTATTTAATGCAGAGTAAAATTCGCAAACATTTCATGCCGCCGCTTGTTGATCCCGCGGAGGCTCCCATAAACATGCAAAAAAACAGTATAAGCTGAGTCATTGCCGGCCATTTTTCATAATCAGCTGTTGCATAACCTGTAGTTGTTATAATGGAAACCACCTGAAAAGCGCCGAATCTAATTGCCTGCCCCATCTTTTCGTATACATTGCCATATAGATTGAAACTGACAAGAAGGATTAATAACATAACGATGCCCAGGAAAAAACGGCACTCGGAATCCTTCCAGAAAGCAAGCGGTTTCCCTTTGAGCATCTGGTAATGAAGCGTAAAATTAATACCTGCAAGCAGCATAAAAAAAATAATTATTGTGTCAATATAGACACTTTGAAAATTTGCTATGGAAGCGTTTTTTGTTGAAAATCCCCCGGAAGGCATGGTTGTGAAAGCATGGCACAAGGCATTATAAAAATCCATTCCTCCAAACAGAAGAAGTATAACTTCGCAAAGAGAAATGAGAGCATAAACCTTCCAAAGGATAAGGGCTGTTTCTCTGATGCGCGGTTTCAGCTTATCTGGAATAGGAGTAGCAACCTCTGCCTTGTAAAGCTGCATTCCTCCAACACCGAGAAATGGAAGAATGGCTACGGATAGGACAATAATCCCCATCCCACCCAGCCACTGAATAAAGCTTCTCCAGAAAAGAAGTCCTTTGGAGATATTTTCTATGTTAACTATAACGGATGAACCAGTTGTGGTAAATCCCGATACAGACTCAAAAAGCGCGTCTGTAAAGGTGAAAAGGGTATCGCCAAGATAGAAGGGAATAGCGCCGAAAAGACATATGGTCATCCATCCGATGGCAACAATTGCAATCCCTTCGCGCTGATTAATGGATTCCGCCTTTGCCTTTCTGAAACATAAATGCAAAAGCATGCCACATACGAGCGTAATACCTATGGATTTGATCAGCGGGGCAACACTTGCATCATGAAAATACAGTCCGCAGATAAGAGGAAATATCATGCTAAAACCCAAAGCAAGGGTTAAGATGGATATCATATTCCCGATAAAGCGCCAGTGCATTTAAAAAAACTCCAGTTTTACAGCAAGGATTTTTTCTATTTTAGAAATAGCATTCCGTACGGTAAAGAGGATGATTCGGTCATTGGGCTTGATAACGGTTTCTCCGGAAGGGATAATAAAGTTATCTTTTCTTATTATGCCGGCAACGATGGATCCTTTTGGGAACTTTATGTTTTTTAATGGCTTTTCAACAATGTCGGAAGTCTCCATGGCAACAGCCTCCATTATTTCCGCCTGTTCCCCTTTTATTGATATGGTTGAGAGCACCTTGCCTCTTCTGATATGCTGTAAAATGGTGTTGATTGCTGAAAGTCTTGGACTCACCACCTGTTGCAGACCAATGGTTGACATTAATGGTAAATAGCTGAATTTATTTATTTTTACAATCGTTTTGCCTGCCCCCATCTGTTTAGCAAGAAGGGATGTGAGGATATTGGTTTCTTCGTCATTGGTTAATGTGATAACAACATCGATATCCTGGATATGTTCTTCGTTTAACAACTCCTTGTCAGACCCATCTCCGTGAAGGACAACCGTTTTGTTGAGCTGACCTGCAAGGAACGAACAACGGTCAGGATTTTTATCAATTATTTTTGTATATAT
>JAGVGX010000261.1 GCA_020056865.1 Desulfobacterales bacterium | reverse complement strand
GTCTTCAATCACACCCTTGGCATAACGCCGTATAACGCCTATTATGTTTGAGTTATGATAATGGTCTCTAAGGCATTGAAAAAAAGGGGTTGCCATAACAACATCGCCCACCCAGTTGGGGCAGAAAACCAGTATTGTTTTTGGCTCATGTTTCATATAAAATTTTATGTTTTTTGTTCTAATTAGGTTATTTAATGTTTAATACAGATTTTTATTATGATAATATAATAAACATGCGTGTCGTTATTTTTAACGGTTGCAGGTAACACGCTGTACATATTGTATTAATTTTTATTTATGTAAATAAAGATAACATATATACGTCAATTGCGTAAAGAGTGCAACTGCATCTGTACTTTGGATGTTGTTTTAAAAATTGATAAAAAAAGTTTCTTTTGCTATACATCACAGCGTTAATTGCGGTTGTTTTTAAACCATGCCCAAGAAAAATGAAAGAAAGGAAACAGCTATATGGCAATAAAACAAGAGCTTCTTAATATACTTGCATGCCCGAAGTGTAAAGGAGATATTTACTTAAATGACAGCAAGACCGGTCTTGTTTGTGATTCGTGCAAATTGTTGTATGAAATAAGAGATGATATTCCTATTATGCTTATCGAGGAGGCAAGGCCTCTTGATTAGGGCCTGGAGGTTTCTTTTTATATGAGTACCCCCCAGGCACCTCAGCCTGCAAAGCTGGTTATAGGTTTTTTTACAAACAATAAGATGATGATCAGAACGGTTGTTCAGGATTTGTGTGACGCCTTTGGGCCCATAGACCTTACAAGCGCATGGTTTTCGTTTGATTATACTTGTTACTACGAACCGGAGATGGGAAAACCTCTGTTCAGAAGGATGTTTGCATTTAAAACCCTGATCAGGCAAAGTGAATTGTCGGATATCAAGCTCTTGACAAACGATATTGAAAAAAAATACATAAAAGACGGCAGCCGGATGGTAAATATTGATCCCGGTTATATGGTACTCCCTCGGTTTGTTCTTGCATCCGGGAAAAATTTTGCCCATCGGATTTATATCGGTAAAGGGGTATACGCAGATTTGACATTGATTTTTGTCAAAGGCAAATTTCAAACATTACCCTGGACATATCCGGATTATGCTGAAGAAAACATGCTTGCTTTTTTAACGCAGGTTCGGAATAAATATGTTTTCGATTACAAAAGAGCAGATTTTGAAGAAACATAACATAAGGTGACTCAATCGATGATAAAAAGCATGACTGCATATGCGGACATAGAAAAAACAGAAAAAGAACTTACAGTTTCTGTGGAAATACGAACCTATAACAGCAGGTATTTAGATATCGTTCTTCGTATCCCCAAAGAATATGCGTGTATTGAAGACAGGATAAAAAAACAGGTTTCATCCGGTCTGTCAAGAGGGCGGATTGAGATAAAACTGCAGATCAAATATGATTCAGACAATACATACGCATTTGATATTGATACTGCCAGGGCAAAAGCTCTGTATGAATCGCTGATGTTGCTCAAAGACACGTTACAGATCTCCGGTGATATTCCTTTGGATCTTATTATAAATTCCGGTCAGATTATAAAACCTTCTGAAACCAAAAGAGATGTGGAAGCGGACTGGGATATGATCAACATGTGCATGACGCAGGCTATTTCAGATATTGATGCCATGCGAACAACAGAGGGTGATTTTATTGCAAATGATTTAACAGATAGAATTCATACCATAAAAACGTGTATGGATCAGATTGAAGCTGAATCCATCGATTTGGTGTCGCAGTATCAGAATAAATTAAAGGACAGATTGTCCTTGTTAACCGAAGGTTTGGCTGGTTTCGATCAGGCACGGTTAGCCCAGGAGGCGGCTGTTCTTGCTGATAAAAGTGATATTTCCGAAGAAATTGTCAGAACAAGAAGCCATATTGAGCAGTTTTATGAAATGATGAATGACAAAGAACCTGCTGGGAGAAAACTGAATTTTTTATTACAGGAAATGAATCGGGAATGTAATACCATAAGCTCAAAGTCAGGAAGTGCAGCGATTTCTCATATTATTGTCAATGTCAAATCAGATCTTGAGAAAGTAAGAGAACAGTTGCAGAATGTGGAATAACATTTTATAGGTTAAAGATGTATTTATGGAACAGAATTTATTAAACATTGGTTTTGGAAGCACAGTGATTGCCGCACGGGTGGTGTGTATTGTATCACCGAATTCGTCTCCCATGAAGCGTTTGAAAGATGAGGCGAAAAAAGAAAATCGTCTTGTTGATGCAACCTTTGGACGAAAAACCCGATCAATTATTATAACAGACAGTAACCATGTCATTCTTTCATCAATACAGGCTGAAACGATTTCTCAGCGTCTTGCTGCCCTGTAAAAGAAGCGGGGTTAGCGGATTGAATGATACATTGACGTGTTTTTTCCCCTATGCCGAATAAAAAAAACAAAGCCCGTATCTTTATTGTTTCAGCGCCTTCAGGGGCAGGAAAAACAACTATTGTCAAACATCTGCTACGCAGATTCCCGAAAATGATTTTTTCCGTTTCTTACACAACAAGACAACCCCGAACCGGAGAAAAAGATGGTGTAGATTATTGTTTTATTCAACAAGACGAATTTAAGCAAAAGATTGCGACCAACACATGGGCGGAATGGGCAAAGGTATATGATAATTATTATGGTACGGATGCTCAATTTATAGACACAAACCTGGCACGGGGCAATAATGTTGTTCTTGATATAGATGTTCAGGGGACTGAACAAATGTTAGAGCGTTACCCTGACATTGTTACGATTTTTATCATGCCCCCTTCAATGGAAACGCTCAGAGAAAGGCTGAATGCAAGAGGTACGGACAGCCAAGCTGTTATTGAAAAGCGTCTGCAGGATGCGAAAAATGAAGTCGCAAAAAAAGATCTTTACCGTCATATTATTATCAATGACCATCTTCCTTCTGCAGTCTTACAACTGATAGCGATTGTTGAAAAATATATTATGGATTGAACAGGAAAAAATTTAGGTGAAAACAGAGCTTTTATACGGCATTCATCCTGTTGCAGAGGCTCTTGTGGCAGGCAAAAGAGATGTTTTTGAAATATATATTTCAAAAGAAAAATATTCAAAGCGTCTTGATAACATAGAAACACATGCAGCTGCTTTAAACATTAAGACGCATAAAGTGAAGATGGCTCAGATTGAAGCCATGGTGCGAGACCGGAAGCATCAGGGGGTTTGCGCCACAGTTAGCCCGTATCCTTATACGGCGTTTTCAGATATGATTGCATGTGAAACAGATTCGAAAAGCAGCCGGTTTTTTTTATTATTGGATAATATCCTGGATCCCCATAATTTTGGTGCGATCGTAAGAACCGCATTATGTGTGGGCGTTGATGGAATTATTATCCCTAAGGATCGTTCGGTTCCCCCCACGCCTGCAGTTTCAAAAACGTCTGCCGGAGCCCTTGAACATGCCCGTGTGGCGATGGTGACCAATTTGGCAAGCACAATAACCATGTTGAAACAAAATGGGGTCTGGATTTTCGGAATGGATATGGCTGCAGAAAAGACGATCTATTCAACGGATCTTTCAGGAAGCATTGCTATTGTTCTTGGTGGAGAAGAAAAGGGGATACGGCCTTTATCTAAAAAGCATTGCGATGTGTTGATCTCTATACCCCAGGTTTCAAAAATAGATTCGCTGAATGCATCTGTAGCAGGATCGATTGTTATGTATGAAGCTTTCAGGCAAAAACGCTATAAAAACAAAGGGCAGGTGTAAAGACGCATTTTATTGCCATCAGTCAATTATAAACAACT
>JAGVGX010000053.1 GCA_020056865.1 Desulfobacterales bacterium | reverse complement strand
ATTTCAAACTCGTTTCATCTTTCCCCAATTTTTTACTTTCCCATTCCAAGTTTCAAGCCGTGAACAGATACGATAATTGTTTGGCAATGCAAGCAAATGGTTTGGAAGTCACAGCTTTTCTGTCAAGAAAGGGTTGCTTTTGGACGGATAATAATATAAAAAACCCCCACTGAAACGGAAGAAGCTTAAATGGGAGTCCAGTGGAGGCTTTTAGCAAGGAAAACTGGAAACAGCACTCCTTAAGCGATGAAAAACATATCACGTGAAAACCCGTCAGGTCAATGTAAAACACCTTATAGAAAACGGATATATAAGGCATATTGAATTTTTCAGGAACCTGCGAAATGATTGAGCAGAAAAAAAATCCTTCAATGATTCGAATATTTCATGTGAACAAGTCTTTTGGGTCATACCATGCGTTGATTGACATTACACTTGATATTTTTAAAAATGATTTCATGTTTGTTACAGGTTCAAGCGGTGCAGGCAAGTCAACGCTTTTAAAGCTTCTTTATCTTGGTGAACGTGTTTCAGCAGGAGAAATTCTGGTAGACGGAATGAACCTGTCGCGAATTAATCGCAGCACAATACCCTATCTCAGACGAAAGTTCGGCATTATATTCCAGGATTATAAACTTATCCCGAATCGAACCGTTTTTGATAATGTTTCACTTGTGCTTGAAGCCGCAGGTAAACATCGTAAAATTATTGAAAAAAAGGTTGCAAGTGTACTGAAAATTGTCAGAATGGAAAACAAACACCATGCTTTTCCTCCCAGCCTGTCAGGAGGAGAACAGCAGCGGGTCGCTGTTGCCAGAGCTATTGCAGGAGAACCGAGGATTATTCTTGCTGATGAGCCAACAGGCAGCCTGGATCCAGAATCTGCAGGCATTATCATGGATCTTTTGCAGCGGTTTCACAGGAGCGGTGCAACGGTTATTGTCGCGACGCATGACAGAAAACTCATATATCAAACCGGTGGCAGGATTGTTCATCTTGATCAGGGTCGACTGGTGTCGCCCGTATAAGATCAAAGGAAGTTGTTATGTTTATGGTGAAAAGGATTTTCCATGATATATTTAAGAACAGATTTCTTAGTATGATAACGGTTGTCACTATATCCTTGTCTATTTTTATTATCAGTGCTTTTGCTCTTTTCTTTGTTAATATCAACGATGTGATGCTTTCATGGAAAAAAGGTTTAAAAATAATGGTCTATCTAAAACATGATGTGACCAGTGTGAAACTTCCTGAGATCAAAAGGCAACTTGTCGGATTTCAGGGCATAAAAAGTGTCAGATTTATTCCTAAAGAAGAAGCCCTTTTATCTTTTAAAAACAGTTTGCCGAAAAAGCTTTCCATTCTTGAGGAGCTTAAAGAGAATCCTCTTCCTGATGCGTTTGAAATCTTTATGCTGCCATCATCTTCAAACTGGGAAACAATTGAAACCCTTGCTGAAAAAATTCAGCGAATAGACGCAGTTGATGAGGTAGAATACGGCAGACAGTGGTTCGGACGTTTTAATAATATCTTTAACTTATTCAAACTGGCCGGCTATGCCATTGGTGGGCTTTTTTTTGTAGCCGGCGTATTTATTATCGCAAATACAATCCGGCTTTTGTTATATTCAAGACGTGATGAAGTTGAAATTATGCGTCTTGTGGGGGCAAAAGACAACTTTATTAAGATTCCCTTTTATGCCGAAGGGATGATCCAGGGAACTGCTGGTGGTATAATCGGTCTTTTTATTTTATTTATTGCTTTTGTTTTTGTTTCTTCAAATATCGATGCAGGATTTTCATCCAGTTATTTTTCCATAAAGTTTTTGCCTTTTGATTTAATAGCTCTTATTGTGCTAAGCAGTACGTTTGTTGGATGGCTGGGAAGTTTTTTATCATTAAGGCAATTTTTTAAGATATGAATTGCTTTTTTTAAGAGGTCTGTGGGTTTAAAACCTTGCTGATGTATTGATTTGTTATGTTTTTGTTACTTTATGTGTTCAAAATAATTTTTTTTGTTATTTTTATGACATTGGGTTTGCAAAACGGCCTGATTTTTGCTTTATCTTCAAATGACACCGGTGTAATTATTGTGGACAACCTGAATGTCAGGTCGATGCCCGACAGAAACAGCAGAATATTGGCACAACTTGGTCGTGGGACGGTGGTTAAGATTCTTGAACGCAAAGATAAATGGCTGAAGGTGTCTCACAACGGACAGACAGGTTTTATAAGTAACCAGCCGTCCTTTATCCGCTTGGCTACCGTTGAGACATTTGAGAAAAAGAAAGAGCATCCTCAGGATATAGGGAAACAAATTGAAAGGTATAAAAAAGAAGCTGAAAGTATCGGACTTGAAATAAAAAAAGAAACGCTTCTTGTGGACAGGTTTGCCCAAAAGGAAAAAGACGCCATCCAGAGCTTAAACAGGGCTGATCAAGCGCTTAATGATGCAAGGCTAAAGATAACCTCGTTAACGGTGGACGTTAAGGGTATTGAAGACAAAATACATGTGAATACGCAGGCATCCGCCAAGCTGACAAATGAGATAAAAACCAGCGAACACTACGCGATGAAACGTATTGCCGCGCTTTATAAACTTGCATGCCTTGGCAGTATGCAGATGCTTGCTTCTTCTGAATCCATGTTTGAATTGTTTCAAAAGAAAAAAGCGTTGGAGCGCATACTTGTTTATGATGAAAATCTACTTCAGGAATTTAACGAAAAAAAAAACAGATTAATTCAAATAAACAAAAGCCTTAGTGACCAAAAAAAGATAAAACAGTCTGCTGAAAAGGAACTTGAACAACAGGTTCAGATTATGTCGGAACAAAGAGCAAAACGTTCTTTGCTGCTAACAGACATACAAAAGAAAAAAACATTTCAGCTCGCAGCGATTCAATCTTTAAAAGTTGCGGCTAAAGAGCTTGACCTGACAATCCAATCTTTAAAAGGGGCATTTGAACAGAAGACAACAGAAGGTGTAACAATGCCTTCTTTTGAATCTTTTAAAGGTGACCTTCGCATGCCGGTTTCGGGTAAAGTCGTTTCTTTTTTTGGACCATTTAAGAACAAGGAATTTAATTTTGTGAATTTTCAAAAAGGGATTGATATACAAGCAAAAAGAGGCGAACTTATTCGTGCCGTGTATGGTGGCCGGATTATTTTTGCCAACTGGTTTAAAGGCTACGGCAATATGATTATTATTGATCATGGAGAAAATTACTACACCCTTTACGCACATGCCGATGAACTTTTTACGGCAAAAGGAAATAGGGTTGAAAAGGGTGAAGTTGTCGCTACTGTTGGCGATACAGGCTCCATAAGCGGCCCGTTATTGCATTTTGAAGTTCGCCATCATGGCAAATCTGTTGATCCGCTTAAATGGGTTAAACTTAATTAAGAGAGGTAATATAACATGAGCAAAAAGAAATACCGTTATGTGAGGATTGGGCTGGTACTGTTTGTTGCGGTATTATTCTGGACAATAGGCGCAGGGTTTCATCGCGATTTGTCAGCGAGCAGTGAAGAAACCTACAAGAGCCTTAAAACGTTTTCTGATGTACTTGAAATTTTAGAAGAAAACTATGTTGATGAGGTTGATACAAAAAAATTGATTGAAAAAGCTATTGAGGGGATGGTTAACAGCCTTGACCCCCATTCAGCCCTGCTTCCTCCGGAAGCCTTTGAGGATTTGAAGGTAGATACAAAGGGGAATTTTGGTGGTGTGGGTATTGTCATAAGTATGACCAATGGTCTTCTCACGGTTATTTCTCCCATAGAAAATACCCCTGCGCATAAAGCGGGCGTAAAAGCAGGAGATATTATTATTAAAGTTGACGGTGTATCCACCAAAGATATGATGATCTGGGAAGCCGTAAAGAAAATGAGGGGACCCAAGGGGACGGAAGTCATGATTACCATTGTCCGTAAAGGTGCGCCAGAACCCATTGATTTCAAAATTATTCGTGACATTATACCCATAGAAAGTGTCAAGTATATGGAATTGAAACCAGGCTACGGGTACATACGAATCACCAATTTCCAGAATAATACGACATCTGATTTAAAAAAAGTCTTAAAAGAAATAAAAGCTTCAGAGCACAGCTTAAAGGGGTTAATACTTGATCTGCGTGATAATCCAGGCGGGCTTCTTGATCAGGCGGTAGATGTTTCAGATCTGTTTTTAGATGAAGGGATTATTGTGTCTATCAAAGGGAGACACAATAAACATAGCAAAGTTTACAGCGCCAGGGCTGGTGATACGCCGCAAAATTACCCGATAGCCGTACTTATAAGCGGCGGCAGCGCCAGTGCTTCTGAAATAGTGGCCGGTGCATTACAGGATCATAAACGCGGCGTGGTTATAGGGACGTCCTCTTTTGGGAAAGGCTCAGTGCAGTCTGTTGAAACCCTTCGTGACGGGTATGGTCTTAAATACACCATTGCCAGATATTACACACCAAGCGGCAGATCTATCCAGGCAAAAGGGATTGAGCCGGATATTGTTATAGAATATAAAATTGCTGATGAACCCGATGATAATGCCACGCATGATGCCCGTTTTTTAAAAGAAAAAGACCTTAAAAATCATCTTGAAATTCCATCGGATGATATAGAAGAAGGGGATTCGGAGTCAAAAGATGATTCCGAGAACATGCAGGAACAGCAGGAACAGCCAGAGCAGAAAGACCAGATTGATCAACCCGGATACAAGCATGGCATCTTAAATGAAGAGGCTTTGAAAAAGGATAACCAGGTGATGTATGCGCTGGATATACTTATTGGATACGGAATTTTAAAAGGGAACTGAATATATTTCAACTTATCTATGACAACACATAAAAAGAAAATAATAAAGAAAAAAGGCAAGCCCAAAGCAAAGCGCAGCCAGAAAAAAGAATTCATTAAAATGGTTTCCGGCTTGGGTTTTTTAGTACTGATGATTGCTTTGGCAGGTTTCATTATCCATCATCTGCTTCCCGGAAACCTGCCGGCAGCACTGATTCCGGAACAAAACGTTTATCAGAACCCAGTGTACGAAATTTATCCAGAAGATACAAAACAAGACACAAAACCTGTGTATAAAATCGTAACCAAGCACATATCCAAACCCAAATCTGTGACGGTGTCGAATCTGCCCAGGGTAGCGATCATTGTTGATGATATCGGGTATGACCAGATTATGGCTGAAAAATTTCTTGACCTGGATGTTGTTGTTACCTTTTCAATGCTTCCTTTTAGTCCGTTTCAACGAAAGATTGTTGAAACGGCTCATCGCAAGGGGATTGAAACCATGCTGCATATTCCCATGGAACCCAATGAATACCCAAAAATAGCGCTTGGTCCCGGTGGTCTTCTTACGTCCATGTCACCAAACAAGCTTATTGATCAGCTCAATAAAGCGCTTGATGACGTTTCCTATATAAAAGGGGTGAACAACCATATGGGTTCAAAAATGACGACCAATTCCGAACAAATGAATCAGGTTTTTTCTGTTTTGAAAAAAAGAGGTCTCTTTTTTATTGACAGCCGCACCTCACAACATACGTTATGTGAATCATCCGCCCGTTTGTTTCAAGTTCCTTTTTCTAAAAGGGATGTATTTATCGATCATATTCAGGACCCTGAATTTATACGCAATCAACTCAAAGAGCTTGTTCGCATTGCCAAACAAAATGGTGAGGCCGTGGGGATTTGCCATCCACATCCTGAAACGCTGGAAGCCCTAAGAAATGCTATTCCTGAGCTTAAAAAAAAGATTTTTCTTGTACCTGCTTCAGAAATTGTAAACACCATCGGTTAAACATATGATTCAAAAAATAAAACATATGGTTTGTTAGATGGGAAAAGTTAAGGCCTTAGGTCTGTGTTCAGGAGGGCTGGACAGCCTGCTTGCCGGGCTT
>JAGVGX010000278.1 GCA_020056865.1 Desulfobacterales bacterium | reverse complement strand
TTGTCCTTATTGCATCATGGCAAAAGAACTTTTGGAATCTAAAGGTATTGATTACAAGGAGTTGCGTATTGATATCAACCCTGATCTTGTTGCAGAAGTGGTTAAAAAAAGTGGGGGGAAAAGGACTGTGCCTCAAATTTTTATCGGTGATTATTATGTGGGCGGATACGATGACCTTTCCGCACTTGACCGTAAAGGGGAACTCGACGTTTTGCTATCAGGATGATTCACTTTATTCACCTTTAAAAAAAGGATCTCGTGATGTCTTTATTGCCGATACAGCCTCCTTGAAATCGTTTGAGCTTAAAAGCGTTGCCTGTGCATATGCATTGACCTCCCATTCAGCAAATAATGTTGATTCCATCCCTCTGCGCAGGCCCTCCTTAATAGCCGCCAGGGCAAGAGGAGCACCTTTTACAAGCTTTTTAGCCCATACGTCGGTTTCCTCTTCGAGTTTATCGTCTGGAACACATGTATTGACCAGACCGATTGTTTCCGCCTCCTTTCCGTTTACAGGCCTTCCAAGCATGAACATTTCAGTTGCTTTTGACAGGCCTATCAGTCTGGGAAGTAAAAACATTCCTCCCAAAGGTGACATCAGGCCCAGTTTAACCCATGCTTCTTTAAACAGTGCGGTCTCGGAAGCGATTCTGAAATCACAGGCAATGGCCAGATCACATCCCCCGCCAACTGCAGGGCCTCTTACGGAAGCTATGGTCGGTTTTGAACAAAGTTTTACCGATTTGACACCGCCAATGAAATATTTATAGACGTTTTCCTTGATTTCTGATGCGCTCATTTTTGTCAATGTTTTCATGAAATCGTAGTCAGCGCCTGCTGAGAAGCCTTTGCCGCTTCCTGTAAAAATGATGACCCGTATTGCATTATTTTCTTCCATTTCTTTTTGAGCTGACATGATTTCTTTCATCATATCAGGGACTAAAGGGTTGAAATGTTCGGGATTGTTAAAAATAATTTTGCCTATGCCGGATTGTTGTTCTATAATAATATGCTGATACATGTATCGATTCCTTTTTTATATTGAAATTGGAAAATAGAAATTGGAAATTTGGTCTTCATAAACTATTGCTTTGTATTCTGTTGCATTTGACTCAGACAAAACTTTTTATCTCTTCTAAATTTCTATTTTCCAATTTCAAATTTCAAGCCACAAACGGCTACCTTAGATTAATGCGCCCAAAAAGATCAAATCACACAAGTTTCTTTACAAAAAAAATTGGATATGAAATAAAAAAAACAAACCTATATTACAAGCCCATGCGGGCTTGAGTCACTTTTTTTTGGCCATCTTTATGCTTCAAGAACTTTCAATAAAAAACTTTGCAATCATTGACGACCTTCATATATTGTTTTCAGACGGCTTAACCATTATAAGCGGTGAAACCGGTGCTGGCAAGTCAATTATAATAAATGCGGTTAATCTTCTGCTGGGAAGCAGGGCCACGTCAAAGCTCATCAGAACCGGCGCAGAAAATGCCGAACTTGAGGCATTATTTAATGTCCCGCCTGAAAGTATGGTGGCCCTTCGCCTTAAGGAACTTGGCCTTGATTCATCTGATCAACTTTTTATCCGAAGGATTATTGCAAGCAACAACAGACACAGAATCTACATTAATGAGCATATTGCAACCATTCATACCCTTACGTTAATAACAGAGAATCTCGCCAGTATTTCAGGCCAGCACGCGAATCAGGGGTTATTAAAAGAAGAACAGCATCTGTTCATACTTGATCAGTTCGGCGGGCTTGCCCAGTTACGCAATGAAGTGAATAGATGTTATCGTCAACTTGTTTGCCTGATAGAAAAACTTAATGATTTTCAATCTCAAAAACAAAGACAAGCCGAACACATTGCTTTGCTTGAGTTTCAAAAAAAAGAGATTGAAGATGCTTGTATACAAAACCCAAAAGAAGACCAGGCTCTTGAACAGGAGAAAAACAGGCTTAAAAACAGCGAATTGCTCTACCAGATAATCCATAGCAGTATCGAAGAACTGTACAGCAATCAAGGTGCTGTACTTGAAAAACTTGTTGAAATAAAGAAAAATATGGACAAGGCCTGTGCAATTGACCCGCTGCTTTCTTGCCATACAGAAGATATCAGCAGCTTCGCATTTAAAATAGAAGATATCACCGAAGCATTAAGAGCGTATCTGAATAACATTGCACTTGATAACAACCGTCTTGAAGGCGTTGAAGAACGCTTGAATATGCTGCATAAATTAAAACGCAAATATGGCGGAACCCTGGATGCGGTAATGGCTTATTTAGAGACCATCTATGATGAATTGTCCAATATAAAAAATATTTCTGACAGGATAAATGAAACTCAGGAAGAGCTTGACTGTTTGCACAAAAAATTAGCCGAGCTTGCAATCATGCTTTCGGAAAAAAGGAAGACAACGGCAGAACATATGGCCAAAAAGATTGAAACGGAGCTTTCAACCTTAAAAATGGCCGGGACAATATTTAAGCTGTCTCTTAACACCGTTAAAGCAGATAAAACAACGCAACCTTTTTTTGTGACACAAGGCTGTGTTATTAATGAAACAGGAATGGATCAGGCTGCATTTTTGATAGCACCCAATGTGGGAGAGACATTAAAACCTCTGGCAGAAATTGCCTCAGGGGGCGAACTTTCAAGAGTGGTTCTTGCAATAAAAGCAATACTTGCTGAAACAGAATCTGTTGAAACCATTGTGTTTGACGAAGTTGATTCAGGTATTGGCGGCAGTGTGGCAGAAGTTGTGGGGAACAAACTGCATGTGCTTGCCCGTCATCATCAGATTATTTGCATTACGCATTTGCCTCAGATTGCCAAGTTTGGTGACCATCATTACAAGATTTCCAAACACGTTGAAAACGGCCGTACCATTACATCAATGGCTCCAATCAGCCATGAAGAAAGAATAAAAGAAATGGCAAGGATGATGGGCGGCGAGAAAATAACCAGGGCAACACTTGCCCACGCAAAAGAAATGCTCGATCGGTCCTGATAAAGGTTTATGGTAACATGATAAAAAACAGACTGCTGATTATTGAAGATGAATCTTCGGTTGCAAAACAACTCAAGTGGGGACTTAAAGACAGCTATGAGATAACGTTTGCATCAGAAGCTGATGAGGCGAGAAAATTACTGGCTTCGGGATCCTTTTCGGTTGTTACACTGGATCTTGGTCTGCCGCCGTATCCGGATACACCCAAAGAAGGGTTCAAGCTTCTTGAAGAGATTCGCTTTCTTTCTCCTCAAACCAAGGTGATTGTTATTACCGGAAATGCAGAAGAAGCCAATGCCATCCAGGCGGTTGCCCTGGGAGCGAATGATTTTTGTTCAAAACCAATTGATTTAAAACTGCTCAATATTATTCTTTCAAGGACATTCAGGCTTCATGAATTGGAAGAGGCCAATCAGCGCCTGCAAAAGCAGGTTGGCATGAATGTTTCTTTTTGCGGCATGCTGGGGGTTTCTCCTTCCATGACCCATGTGTTTGAACGTATCAGGCAGGCAAGTGAAACCGATTATCCAGTTTTAATTACAGGTGCTAGCGGCACCGGAAAGGAGATGGTTGCTCGGGCTTTACACAGCCTTGGCAACAGGGCCCAAGAACCGTTTGTGATTATAAACTGCGGAGCAATTCCGGAAAATCTTTTGGAAAGTGAGCTTTTTGGTCATGAAAAAGGGGCTTTTACCGGAGCTGTTGGACGTAAAATTGGTAAATTTGAACAGGCACATAAGGGAACAGTGTTTTTAGATGAAATGGGTGAATTGCCTTTGGCCATGCAAGTTAAAATACTTCGATTTCTCCAGGAGGGTACAATTGAAAGAGTAGGAGGAATAAAGACCGTCACAATCGATGTACGCATTATTGCAGCCACAAACATTAATCTAGAAGAGGCTGTAGCAGCAGGTTTGTTTCGCGAAGATCTGTTTTATCGACTAAATGTTATCCCGATACACATACCTGGCTTAAAAGAGCGTGCAGAAGACATTATGATGCTGGCTCATAAAATTATGAGTGAGGAAATTAACGCCCTTGGAAGGGGACATGTGTCATTTTCTCCGGGTGCCATTGCAGCGTTGACGGATTATAACTGGCCTGGCAATGTCCGGGAGCTTCAGAACCGAATCCGCAGAGCCCTGGGCACAAATCCTGGTCGTGTTATAGATCCTGTTGATTTGGGACTGGAGGATAAACAACCCATAATGCAGGGGCAGGAGAAACTGCTGCCCTTAAAACAGGCCAGAGAAGAAGCAGAGATTCAGGTCATCAGAAATGCCCTTGCTTTGACCGGAAATAATATCAGCCAGGCTGCCAAACTCCTTGAAACCAGTCGTCCTACACTTCATGATCTTATAAAAAAATACCGGCTTGATTTATAACGTGATCTTTGCATAACGCATAGAATGGGAAGCATCTTAGACTAAAAGATATGCAGTGACAAAAAAAAATCCCCCGGAGTTACCGGGGGATTTTTTGAAGTTAATGTATTGTTTTTAATGCTATAAAAGCATAGCTACATTTTTTTGTTAAACTTTTTGCGGCTGTAACCCGCTAATCCAAGAAGGCCAACACCCATGAGAAGGATGGTGGATGGTTCCGGGACAGGGGAAGTCCCATTCCCATTTGAACCACCGACATTATCAATGTATAATTGAGAATCAGACGCAGTATCCAGAGAATTATATACTCCGAAACCAATAGAACCAGAACCAGCGGCTGCAAATGTGTAATTGTAAGTATTCCAGCCTGTAGCAGCATAGTCTCCTGCAGATTGAACATTGGCAAGCGTAACAACATCAATGGGGAAACCGCCGGACATAATCGCTAATATTGAAAAGTCATTGTAAGGCAGGTAGTCGTTAGCGTTAAAGTTCCAGTCAAAACTAAAGGTTTCTCCTTCCGCCCAACTTTGATTCTGTGCTATAAAGAAATTTGCCGTGAGGTTGGCAAAATAAGTTCCTTCAGTTGCAGAAAATCCTGAATCTGCAGTTACTACAGAAGCTCTTCCATCTGCGGAAGTGGGTAAATCCCATCCAGTAAAGTCACCTGTTTCAAAACCTCCGTTTGTAAAAGATACGGCACTCGCACGTCCTGCCATCCCAAAAACCAGCGTCAACGCGCATAAAATTAATAAAAACTTTTTCATTGTTTCCTCTCTTTCTTTAAATTCTTTAAATAAATTATTTTTTTAACTTCACAGAACTTCGCTAAGTTAAAGTAGCAACTATCATGCCACTACAATAACATATTGATTTATTAGCATTTTTTAAGATTAATCCTGTCTTCGGCCTGGCATCATGTAAAATAATCAGACAGGTGGATTTGGCAACACACCCGTTTTAACTACCCACACAATTATGGTTAACATATTGTATTTATATCATAAAAAAAATATTATAAAAAATGTGTCTTTATTTCAGAAAGCGCTTCTGATTTTTTGGGTGTCGAAAGAGCTTACAGATAGACAGGATGATGCGTTCAACAGGCATTTTTAGTTGTTAAAATTTCCGGCACCTTCCGGCAATCGTATCACGAACATTGCCCTGCCCTGTTCAGGATTCCCTGCGGATATATGGCTTGTCACAAGCTGCTTTGCCTGTGGCCGATGCTGGTGGTACCTACCCCACGAGCTTGGTAGTTGCGATATGAACATAGACCTAACAACAAAAAAAATCCCCCGGGTTTGCCAGGGGATTTAGTGGAACTAATATATTGTTTTTAATACTATAAAAGCATGGTTATGATTTTTTGTTAAACTTTTTTCGGCTGTAACCTGCCAGACCAATGAGACCAACACCCATGAGCAGGATGGTGGATGGTTCTGGAACGGGGTTACTCGTATTACCATTACCAGGATCAACGTCACTTAATGTTCCCGCAGCCAGGAAAACGCCAGAATCCAGAATATAGTCACCGGCATCCGCTATAGCCAGGGTTAAATGGTATGATTGGTCTGGTGTTAAACCTAACAGACTTGCAGTTAGAACTTTTGTAAACCCATCATACTCAAAAGCAAAGGGACCAGGGCCGTTATCATTATAATAGCTGGAATTAGAACCATTGTTAATATTATTAATGGAAACAACTGTCCCATCGCCAAGTGTTGCTACATTGTCAGTCACAGCAGTGCCATTTAAAAAGAAACCAAACACATCGTTAAAGTTTGAACCCACATACTCATTATATTCATCAGAACCAAAAACATAGGAAAAATAAGCAGCGTTTCCTGAACTCATAAAATCAAACTCCAGGACAGTGGCATCATATGTTGTAAAACCAGGGTTTAAGTCATTGAGATAAGACGTGCCTCCAAGGCCGTTATTTCCTGTGATGCCACCAGAGGTGTTTTCCGTTCCATTTAAGTGGGATGCGAATCCGGAAGTCAAAACAATACCACTTTCAATGCCTATTCCTGCAGCCACACCACCTGTAAAATATCCAGAAGCAGCTTCTGCTCCTGTATAGTTAACATTAGAGATGGTGACGCCTGACCCTACCAGAGACTGAGCAAGATTGGCAGCACTATCAAACGGTGTTATGGTCATTGAAAATGACGGCACTGCAAAACCGACCGCCAAGATCAATGCACATAAAATTAATAAAAGCTTTTTCATTGTTTCCCCCTTTTTGTTTGGAATATAGATTAAAAATTTGTTTGAAATATAGATTAACAATATCTGTCTTCCTAAAAATAAAAGCAAAGGCCGTGCCATAGTCGTAACTTCCTTATTTTACTATATAATTTAAAAAAGAACACCTCTTTGCATGGTGACATTGTAGTGATATTGTAAAACAAACAGACACATTGTAGCACCAACAAGACAAACATGTTTTTTCATTAAAGTTGGTTAACATGCTGTAATAAATTATTAAATTTAGAAGCCCGCTAGATTAGAGAGCAACCATTCGTAAAAATATCTCTGAAAATTGTGTCGGAATGCTTTACAGTTTTTGAGAACCGGATGCTGCATGCAGTTCACGCTAACGGCAATCTTATGATGAAACAGGCACCGCCCGTGGAGGCATTATTTGCTGAAATGGTACCTTTAAGCCGTGTTACCAGTTGCTTTACCTGCCAGAGACCTATTCCGGTACCCCGTGGTTTGGTAGTTGCAAAGGGTTCAAAGAGCGTATCCGGCAACATGTTTTCCGGAATTCCAGGACCGTTGTCTATTATTTCGATGATCGCCTGATCAGGGTCGTTATTTTCTTGAACATTTATTTGAGCCAATCTATTGCCTTTTCCTGCTTCAAACGCGTTGAGCAGGAGGTTTTCAAGAATTCGGGATAACAGATCAGGGTCTGTACGTACCATGATTTTTCCCTGGTAGTTTAATTTGATCTTCATTTTTCCTAATTTTTTTTCCATCTTACTGCAGAAGTTTTTAATAAACTGTGTAAGTTCTAATTCTTTTAATTCCGGAGAAATTTTTTCTTTCAGCATGCTCAAACGCTCCTGAACTTTGCCCATTCTGGCCAGCGCATCATCAATCGATTCGAGCATGTCGCGCTGAAATTCAGGGTTGTTGATATGATCTGAAGCATTTTCACGGATGAGTGACAACATAGATGCCGCATTTTTGATATCGTGGAGGACAAAGGTCGATAGCTTATCCCAGGCTCGGCGTTCACGGGCATGGGCCAGTTTCTCGGCCATTTGGACGGCAAGGATGGCCGAGGCCGCCTGGGTGCCAAGTGCGGCAAGCAGGTCAAAATCGTCGGAACCATAATGACCGCCTGTGAACTCAGGGCCAAGACCAATAAAACCAACAAGCTGGTCGCCAATAAAAAGGGAAGATATCAGCACCAGATTAAGATCACCCAAAAAGTCCGCTTTTTGTTCCATAGTCCTTTCCCACGTCTGATCCGGCTCTTTTTCTTTTATGTAGAAATAAGGATGTGTTTTGAGATAGATAACAAGAGGATCATCATCGGGAAGGATAGCTCCCTTGCGGGCAGTGTTGCTTTCGGGGTGATCAAACGGTTTGTAGCCAATATTCGTGTTTTCCAGCCATATGATCAGGTGGGTAGCGTAAAGACTTTCAGCTAAGACCTGGTGCATTGCATGAACCACAGCAGCTTCGCTTAATGCCCCCTGGAGACGGCGGGATAGAGACAGCCACTCGTCTCTGTACTCGTATTTGTTGATATAAAAGTGGGTGCTGATAAAAAAGTGTATCCGGCGACGAAGCTTTCCGGAGCAGACAAAAAGGCCGATTGCGATAAGTCCCATGGCCACAAATAGCCAGCGCAGAACAAAATATAGAGGCAGTTCGAAGGTTCGCATAACCAGGCTGATAATTCCCAGAAGACAAAGATACGCGGCAAAAACAGATGGAGCGACAATAGCGTATACAACTTTTCTGGATATGAACATTTTTCGGTTTAACAATCTGTGACGACCTACCGCGTAACACATAAGGAGCCATGCAAGCAGCAGGAGTAACGCGAGCAACAAAAAATGATCAGAAATGAATCGCTGGTATGTCAGGCGGTAGGAAGCGGCCCACCCGAGCGCTCCACAGACCAGATAGGCGCCGACAACCAGGAACTTATATTCCCAGCGACGCGATGGTGCCAGTGTGCGCCAGAAAACTTCCAAACGCCATGCTGCAGCAAGCATAGATATCAACAGCACAATGGAGTAAAAATAGACGGGGTCATAATAATGGGTGGAAAGCAGAGAGCCGTCAAATGGTTGCATCACTGGACGACAGATCCGGCAAAAACCGGCTGCCGTCAACACCATTGCCCCAATAAATTGAGTTAACATCATAAAGCGGGATTCTTGCACCATTGTTTCCGACATCCTGCTTAAGCGATGGGCCATAATAAACCAGAGTAAGGCAAAGGCGCTTTCAGAGAAAAGAATCATAGGAACAACGCCTGTTTCCATGTGAAAGAACAGATATGCGTATTCTCCGGCCAGCAGGAGTAATCCCAGCAAGACCTGTACCAGCGAGATGGAAAGCCGTTGCTCATCAGCACCCAGCCGTAATGCCAGGGCGCAGGACAGTAACAACAAAAGGTTAAGTGCGTAAAAAGTATAGACTATCATGCCATTTAATGACCTTTCGGGCACAACGAAGCATGAGAATACAGGAGCCAGGAGTCAGGATCCAGAGTAAACATGGTATTGTTTTTCTTCTGTATTCTGACTCCTGTATTCTCATATAAAATCTTACCAGAACATCCAGCTTTCTGTTGCCAAAATATATATACCGAGCCCAAGATTGGTAACCCCATGAGACAGAATGCAGCCTCTGAGTTTTTTTTGATGGATTAACAGTAACGTATAAACTATTCCTGCAATAATCCCCTGAATAACCTGATGGTGTTCAAGTCCGAACAGAATAGTTACACCTATAAAGGAAAACCAGGTAAAGGTGCCCATGGTAACTCTGCGAAAATCAGGGCTGATCAGATATCGCATAAGAAAAGACCGCCAAAAAAGCTCTTCCATAATGGGCGTCACCACAGATACGCCGATCATGCGAAGTGCGATCAGTCCCATCGTGGCCTCTTTTGACCATCCGAAAGCATACGGGTTGAAGCCTTCGTGGGTAGTAAACCATGGTAGAAATGATTTCGGGATAATCCAGATGGCCAGCACCAGAAGACCGGAACAAAACGCAACGCACCACTCATTGAAAGAGAGCTTGTGTTTGATGTCATGTGAATATTCGTGTCGCCAGAACCAGAGAAGCGCGCCCACTACTAATGTTCTGGTGATATATAGAAAGGGACTCCAGTCCGGCAAAAACCGGACAAGGCCGGTTGGAACTAAAAAAAAGGCAAACGGGAAAACATATGGGAACCAGGGACGTTTATATAAAGGACTTTTCAATACATGTTTCATAAAACCTAATTTTTTGGTGATTTTGAAGATCAATTTTATATGAAAATAGAATAGCATTCGTATGGCACGTGTGGCAATAAAATTATAGTAACCGTTTACGGTTTACAGTTATCGGTTTACGGTTGAAAAAAAGGTAGCTGTTTACGGCTTTAAACTTAGAAATTGGAAAATAGAAATTTGGAAGAGATGAAAGGAGTTTGCGAAAATGAACTTGGCCCAAAATTGAATGCGTTCATAAACAGTACAAAAGTATGACGACCAAATTTCCAATTTCTATTTTCCAATTTCAACGTTCCGCGAACGGGTACAAAATATGGTCTTGACATTCGTCGGTTATTTGGCTATTTTTCAGGGGTTTATTCATAATGATAATATAAAATCTATAAAAATATTAATATATAGAATTGAGGAAATTTTGAAATGAAATCAGGAAGTAATCTTGAGAAAGTATTAAAAGCGGGCCATTTTGCTTTTACAGGAGAAGTCGGGCCGCCCCGTGGAGCGAATGTTGAAGCGGTAAAGGAGAAGGCCCGTCATTTAAAGGGAATGGTTGATATGGTTAATATTACCGACAACCAGACGGCTATGGTGAGGATGTCAAGCTGGGCAGCTTCTTTATTTGTGATGCAAGAGGGTCTTGAACCTAATTTTCAGATGGTTTGTCGTGATCGTAATCGTTTGGCCATGCAGGCGGATATCCTTGGCGCTTATGCCCATGGCATAAGAAATATTTTATGTCTTTCAGGCGACCATCAGAAGTTTGGAGACCAGCCATATGCCAAAGGGGTTTTTGATATTGATTCCATCCAGTTGGTATCATTAATTAAAACAATGAGAGATGAAGGGAAATTTTTAAGTGGCGCTGATATTGATACGCCGCCAAAGCTGTTTATAGGTGCGGCTGCAAATCCCTTTGCCGACCCTTTTGAGTGGCGGGTTCATCGACTGGCAAAAAAGGTACAGGCCGGTGCTGATTTTATCCAGACCCAGTGTATTTACAATATGAAGAAGATGCGGGAATGGATCCGTCAGGCCAATGATATGGGATTAACGGAAAAGACGTATATACTTGCCGGAGTGACCCCCATGAAAAGCTTAGGTATGGCGAGGTATATGAAAGCAAGTGTTCCGGGAATGGATGTTCCGGATGAAATTATCAATCGTATCAAAGGTGCTGAAAAAAAAAAACAGGCTGCAGAAGGAATAAAAATCGCTTGTGAGCAGATTGAAGAATTCAAGGAAATGAAAGGGGTGGCCGGTGTGCATCTTATGGCCATTGAATGGGAGCACAAGGTGCCGGAAATCGCTGAACAGGCAAAGGTTTTGCCCAGACCGGCGATGAATTAGAGGAGGTTGACGTGGTTAAATCAGAAAGAAAACCCATAGAAGAAATTAAAGATTCGATTAAAGGATATCGTAATATCTTAAATATCGGTTGCGGAGGATGTTCATCCGTATGTCTTAGCGGCGGCCAGCGTGAGGTTAACACATTAAACGCCGAACTCAATGCGCTTTTTAAGGCTGACAACAGCTCGCAGAAGATTGATGGATATACAGTTGAACGGCAATGCAATACCAAATATTATTATGATCTGCCGGAAATATTATTAAATTATGATTGTATCCTATCCATGGCATGCGGCGCAGGCGTTCAGCTTGCCGCTGAAATATTTACCAACAAACCCGTATTTCCTGCAGTCAACACGGTATCCATTGGGATAGACAAGGATATCGGCATGTATGAAGAAAAATGCAGAGCCTGCGGCCAATGTGTGCTCGGATACACCGGTGGGATCTGCCCGGTTACACGGTGCGCCAAGTCTTTGTTTAACGGGCCGTGCGGCGGAACGAACAGCGGCATGTGCGAGATAAGCAATGAAATTCCATGTGCCTGGTATGATATATATGAACGCCTTAAAGAACAGAACCGGCTTGATGATATATTAAAAATTCAGCCGGTCATGATGTGGCAGAATCAGGTGCAACGCACAACCATTCAGGAACCGTATAAAGCAAGATACGGCAAATAGCTTTTTTGATTTTTAGGAATATTTATTTTATGGAAATATCAAATATATTCTCTTCGGCGGTTTTGTATAATTTGGCCCGAGGCCCTTTGGTATGGATATCTTTTCTTATATTTTTTACAGGCAGTATTTACCAGGTACTCAGGATACTTTCATTAACAAAACCTGAACACATAGTAATGGATAAAGGCATCCGGATTCAACCTAAGGATTCAAAAGACAAAAAGGGCGCTGCAAAAGAAAAAAAACAAGGGGCAATTTTAAACTGGTTCCAACAGCTTAAGCTTACCATTGTCGGGGTGAGTCCCACAATGATCCTTGTAACAACAGTGTTTCACATCTGCCTTTTTATTGTTCCTGTGTTTCTTTTTGCCCATAATATTATGCTGGATGATGCCTGGGGGTTCCGTCTTTTTACTTTTTCGGAAAAAACAGCGGATATATTAACCATCATATTTCTTGCAACCGCACTTTTTTTTCTTCTCAGACGGCTTTTTGTCGGCCGTGTGCGTTCGATCACTTCCTTTTATGATTACTTTATCTGGTGTGTTGCAACAGCTCCCTTTTTAACTGGATTTCTGGCATATCATCAGATGTTTGATTATCGTACAGTTATCGTTTTGCATATGCTGCTTGGCGAGGTGATGCTTATTACCATACCTTTTACAAAATTTACCCATATGTTTTTTTTCTTTATCTCCCGGTTTTTTGTTAAAAGTGAATACAGCCTGGGTAAAGGCAGCAGGTCATGGCATTAAAATGAGCCAATTTCAGCGTTGGGCTCAAATGATTATTTAATTTTACGATTCGGAGACACCCATGAGTGATAATAACACAACTGAAATTGATTCTGTATCAATTCAAAATATTCTCAATAAACATAAAACAACAATGAAACTTAGTTTGAAAGTATGCGCCCACTGTACCATGTGTGCGGAAAGTTGTTTTTTATATATGATACATAAGCAGCCTGAATATATGCCTTCTTACAAGTTTATCCATTCAATTGGGAAAACCTATAAAAAAAAAGGCAAGGTCACTAGGGCGTTTCTTGAAAAAGCAAGAGACTTGGTTTGGGAGAACTGTGTGTTGTGTACCCGCTGCTACTGCCCTATTGGAATAGATATCCCCAGTATGATAGCCGTTGCCAGGAGTATTTGCAGATCACAGGGGATAGAACAAAGACATGATAAATAAAAAAACTTACTTTATCTAAAAAGTTTATTATGTCACTCAAAGAATAAGGATAATATCGTATGGTTAAACATCGATTTTTTATATGTGTTCTCGTTATGGGTTTTATGTTGATTTGTGTTCCCGGATATTCTCAGGAAGATATGGTTGCTGTGGATAATAGCGTATTTGGTTCTGTTCAGAGGGCGCAAGCTGTTTTTAAACATGATGAACATAATGAAAAAGCAGAACTTGAAAATTGCAATGTTTGTCATCATCTTTATGAAGACGGACAGTTGCTCGAAGATGAATCATCTGAAGATCAGAGCTGTTCCG
This sequence comes from Desulfobacterales bacterium, assembly GCA_020056865.1. The sequence continues at coordinate 4,224 of JAGVGX010000278.1, read as the reverse complement.
ACTGCCACAAATTAAAAAAATCAGGGAACACCCCAGGCCTGATGAAGGCTTTTCATTCAAGCTGCTGGAGATGCCATAAGAGTAAAAACGCCGGCCCCCTGATGTGCGGAGAATGTCATATCAAAGAAAAATAACATCTGCTTATTTTTTTAATCGAAAATAGATACGACCCGCTTTGTACAATCAAAAAACACAGCCATAGTGATTTTTTCGATTATTTCCTATCCGTTCTTCTTTCCTATCTTGGATTGCCTTGACACCTGTCATAATATGATTTAATCCTAATAAGTCAAGTGTGTTAACATGATAATAGTTATCACGATTTATTGTTTTTTATATTGCCGGGTTAAAAGAGAAAAGGGGAACACTATGAGGAAAAAATGGCTGTTTTTTTTTATATTTGTTTTTTATGCCTGCTTTCCAAACGTGGTTTCAGCAGCTCCTGGGTTGCTTCAACTTGCCACACGTGCAGGATTCTGGTGCAATGATTTTCCGGATACATTTATGTTTCTTCAAAATGGATATTACTATTGGGCGGATAAATATGCTGATAACCATGGCAATGACATTGATGTTGACGATACGGAGGTGCTTTTTACTTTATCGCGCTTTATGAGACCATGGCATTTTGGTGAACGCAACCAGTGGCAATATTTTCTTGAAGGTATTTTTGTGTATAAGGATATTCATATTAAAAACAGCAGTGCAGACAGGTCTGGCGCTGGCGATCCAATTTTATATCAGTCTATTGGATGGAATAACGAGTCAAAAACAACGCATTTGACTTTTGGACTGGCGGCTATTTTTCCTTTGGGTGATGATGAACTAAGAGGAATTGGCGACGACAGCATCCAAATCTTTCCAATTATTGCATGGCTCGAAAGATTCGGCCCCATATGGCTTGAAGGAAGTGCTGCTTATCTGCATTATTTTGACGATACCACTTATCATCATACACATGGAGGAGATTACTATGAGTATAATGCCATGCTCAGTTATCAAATGAAACGATGTAATGTTTATCTCCAGGGCGATTACAAGGATAAAAGAAAAAGTAAATACCAAGGCGTTACCCAGGAAGATGAAGGATATAATGTAACCGCTGCTGCTGGTTTCGGCTGGTTTTTCACACCGAGCATGGAATTAAATATTAAATATGATGTTGACGTAGACGGGAAAAATGAACTCCAGGGCCAGGCACTGAACTTAAGGTTTATGTATTTATTTTAAGATGGTGGCTTGAAATCATGATACAATGTCCACACTGTATCAATATTTTAACACAACAAGATAGGGAGATGAATCCAAATATTAAGTTTTTGAATACAATTCATTGCGATTAGCAAAAATAGAAAGGACATGCTATATTATAGCTATTAAATTGGATGTTTTTTTACGTTTACACATGATGAAAGGGATATACAATGAAATTAGCGGTAAGCGGAAAGGGTGGTGTTGGGAAAACAACGTTTTCTGCACTTTTAATACGAGCGTTGAATGCAAGCGGCAAGCATGTTCTGGCAGTTGACGCTGATCCGGACGCCAATCTTGCAGCAGCTATTGGTATTTCTGGTGCAGACAGGATAACTCCGATTTCTGAAATGAAAGATCTGATCTATGAGAGAACGGAAGCAAAACCAGGAACCATCGGGGGATTTTTTAAGCTTAATCCAAAAGTTGATGATCTTCCTGATACGCTTTCGGCAAGATACGAAAACATTAAGCTGATGCGTATAGGGTCCATTCCGAAAGGCGGTTCAGGGTGCCTTTGTCCTGCAAGCACACTGTTGCGTGCGCTGATTACTCATATTGTTTTAGTAAGAGACGATGTTGTGGTCATGGATATGGAAGCAGGCATTGAGCATCTCGGTAGGGCAACAGCTTCGGCAGTGGATAAGTTGATTGTTGTTGTTGAACCGGGAAGAAGAAGTATTGATACGGCAGACAACATAAGGGCTCTGGGTTCTGAAATAGGTCTGAAACATATTGTGGTGGTTGGAAACAAGATCCGAAGTGAAAAAGACAAAGAATTTTTAAAAACACATTTGTCAGACTTTACTTTTTTGGGATTTATTCCGTATGATGACGCACTGATAGAAGCCGATATCAAAGGGTTATCGCCCTTTGATGTTGAATCCTCTTCCAAAGCAATTGTTTTTGACATGATTTCAAAACTCTGATGAATAAACGAAAGCCATACTATCTAAGGCATAAGAAAACAGGTGGAAAACATTTTAAGCGAGGTGGCGCTGGAGTAAAACCAAGAATCCTTCAACTTAAACCAAATATTGATCCTGCTCTCAAAAAAGTGTTTTCATCCATAGGCGTTCCTGAAAAGAAACCGTTTAAACCGGATCCGTTTCAAATAGAGGCCTTAGAGGCCATCAACATAGCAGACTGCCTTGTAACAGCCCCAACCGGAACAGGAAAAACATGGATAGCGCAAGGGGCTATTTCAAGAATATTTAATCAAGGGGGACGAGCATGGTATGCATCTCCTCTAAAGGCCTTAACAAATGCAAAATACAAAGAATTTTCTGAAATTTTTGGACCTGAACATGTTGGGATATTAACTGGTGACAGAAAAGAAAATCTGGATGCGCCTATAATCACCGGTACAACAGAGATTTTGCGAAACCAGCTTTACGATGCCATGCATCATGGGATAACGTTGTCAACTGACCTTGTTATACTTGATGAAGCGCATTTTCTTGGAGATCCGGACCGTGGCGTTGTGTGGGAAGAAATCATGATATATCTTCCCGAGCGAATCCCTTTGTTGCTTCTTTCGGCCACAATCGGCAATGCAAGAGGCATAGCAAAATGGCTTAAATCCATTCGAGCTAAAGAATGTATAGTTATTGAGGAAAAAAAAAGACCGGTTCCTCTTTTCCCTCTTTTTTTACATCCTTCAGGAAAACTTTTCCCCTTAATATCTGATGCAAACAAAAAAGGAGAGCGGCATCATAAAGTTGACGCCTATTTAAGCAGTAAACATCCCCCGCTTATTGCCCCTTTTGGCAAACTGCCACCGTTTGGTGATATACTTCGGGTGTTAAGAACATATGATCTTCTTCCTGTAATTTTTTTTCTAAAGTCACGTGCGGATTGCGACAATGCTTTAAATTTGTGTACAGATCTGTTGCCCCTTGAAAAGAGAGTCATACTTAAACAAAGACTTGATGAGCTTGTCCCTAAAGATTCCCATATCGCAATGCATCGGCATTTGCTACATCTGGAAAACAAGGGTGTAGGTGCGCATCACAGTGGTCAGCTTCCTGCCTGGAAAATCATACTTGAAACCCTGATGACCGAAGGGCTTCTTGAAGCGGTTTTCGCTACAAGCACGGTTGCTGCCGGAGTTAATTTTCCGGCCCGGTCGATTGTTTTGTTGAACTCAGACAGATTTAACGGAAGTAATTTTTTGCCTTTAAGTTCAACAGAATTCCATCAAATGGCAGGAAGAGCCGGAAGAAGAGGCATGGACAATATAGGCTTTGCCGTTGTTGTGCCAGGAAAGTTCATGGATATCAAACTTACTGCCAAACTTGTCAATGCATCTCCATCTGATGTTATCAGTCAGATAAAGATTGATTTTTCAATGGTTTTGAATCTTTTGTTATCACACGCTCCTGATCAGATAGAACTTTTGTTGAAAAAATCATTTGCCGCATTTTTAATAAAAAAAAACAGGACAAACCCTTCCGAGAAAAAACTGACAATATACGGCGAAAAATTTCTGGAACATGATTTTATCAGGCACCTTAATTTTTTAAAAGAAAACAAATATGTTAAAGACAACGGCGAGCTGACCGATGATGGCATATGGGCGTCTATGTTGAGAGTTGACCAGCCGCTAATGATTGCAGAAGGCTTTCGGCTAAAAGCATTTCCTGAATCTGACCCGGCCTTGCTTGCCGCAATCATTGCAGCATTTGTTAATGAGCGTGAATTCGATGATAACATAAATGCAGATTTACTTTCATCTGAACTGGTTTTATGTTTTATCAAAATTAAGAGCGATTTGACCCCGTTTGCCGAACATATGATTGATAAAAAGTTTGACGTCAGACGCTTGTTTTTACGTCCCGCGCTTACAATTTACAATTGGGCTTTGGGAAAATCATGGGATGAAGTACTTTTGCTCTCAGAACTTCCTGAAGGCAATCTTGCTATGCTGATACTTAGAACCGCTGATAATTTAAGACATATAAGAGCCCTTTC
>JAGVGX010000051.1 GCA_020056865.1 Desulfobacterales bacterium | reverse complement strand
TTGACGTAATGCCCATCTCTACGCTCCAGCCGAAAATCATGTCTTCATATTCCTTATCACCCGGCATTCTTTCTGTTGCATATTCTTTGCCTTTATATGTTGTCTTTGCGGGAAGAAAATCAGCTTCTGACTTTATCCTGCTTAACTGTGACTGCTGGACTATCAAGCCGCCGTCAATCAACGACTTGAAATCAACAAAACGGAAGTCCCTGTATTTTTCAAGCTCATTAATTTTTTTGACTCTTATAATCCTGAGATTCTTCCTTTTTGCAAGTATTGCTACTGTACCTTCTTCAAAATCAGGAGCTGCAACAACCTCAAGGTAATTCTGATTAACAGCCTCCGCTGTTTTTTTGTTCATCGGCCTGTTTACAAGAAGGCATCCGCCGAATGCGGCAATTCTGTCAGCCATATTCGCTTTTTCGTACGCCTCGGAAATTGTCTTTCCGTATGCGGCGCCGCATGGGTTATTGTGTTTTAAGATAACAGCAGCAGGTTTATTCGTGAGATATTTTAGTATGTTTAATCCATTATCAAGGTCTGTCATATTAGTCTTACCGGGATGTTTTCCTGCCTGTATCATATCCTTTTCAGTGATGCTGCTTACAAGCCCGTTTCCGGCATTTATATACTCACATCCTCCGAGCACCAGATTACCGTTTACCATTTCATAGATCGCTGCCTGCTGGTCAGGGTTTTCGCCGTAGCGCAACCCCTTCTCAATAAGCTCACCTGTTTTATCATCAGGGATTTTCCATGCGCGCTTCTTATAAACAAGTGTCTGATTTCCGAATTTTATTGTCATGTCATCCGGAAAATTATCATCCATAATAGTTTTATACATCTTTTTGAGTTCAGACATAAGCCCTCCTCGGGATTTAAAATAGGTGTAGATATAATAACAAAAATAGCCATTAATACTAAACCGAAAAACCAGTTTAATAGAATTTCTACTCAGCCGCCGAACAGCCTTTTCGCTTTCTGCAGGGACTTTTTGACAATATTAAACTATCTTTGCAGAAAAAGTATCAAAGTATCAAAGGGTCAGAGTAATGCGAAAATTACCTTGACAGGCTTAATCCCTGTTTGTATATTAGGTTGCAAATACTCTTTTCAGGGGTGAGGAATGACATAATCTGTCAAAGAAAAGGGATATCTGGCATTCGGCCAGATACAAAATAAACGCACCAGTTCGTTTATCCCGCCAATTTTGGTAGTATAAACGCACCTGAGTGCAATTATAAACAAGTTAGCAGAAATTGTGGGCATGGGAAAAGGTAAAAGATGAAAAAAATTTGATTTTAATCGCTTATCTTGTGATATACTTAAACCAAAGGAGGAGGTTATATGAAAGAAAGAGTTATTTTGTCCCGGAGCGATGCTTTAGAGAAAATGATTTCCGAAGCCCAAAATATGCCGGGACTTATAGACTTAATGGCAGTATATGGCAAATTAGATGAATTAATGTTGAAAAGCAAAGAGTATCTTAGCGTTTATACACCCAAAACAATTTCGTCATTAAGTAGCAGTTCTTCATAATTTGTTAAGGAGATAATTTTGCCTACATGGGGTGAGATTCTAAAAGAGCTTCAACAAGTTGCAAACCAAACTAAGTTGCCACCGTTTGATAATGTAAGGCGTAAATATCTTGCCTTATTGAAAAATAAAACTGGCCGAGATGTAATACTTTATGCTACCAAGTGGACATCCCCTGGTGCATCCCCCAATGATACAACTATAATAGAAGAAGATATTCAAGGTTTAATGGAAGTAATTCATGGACTTGCAACTCAGAGTTTAGATTTAATAGTCCATAGTCCTGGTGGATCTGCCGAAGTAACCGAAGCACTCGTTTCGTATATTAGGACAAAATTTACTCATGTTAGAGTTATTGTCCCGCAAGCTGCAATGTCAGCCGCAACTATGCTCGCATGCTCTGCTAATACAATTATGATGGGAAAACATTCATTTTTAGGTCCAATTGATCCTCAGTTTATCTTAGCAACTCAAATCGGTGTTCAATCTGTGCCAGCACAGGCAATATTAGACCAATTCGATAAAGCAAAAGAAGAATGTCAAGACCCAAAGCTACTTGGTCATTGGCTTCCTATTCTTAGTCAGTACGGCCCAGCTTTAATTGTTCAATGTGAAAATGCAATTGCTTTGTCAAAAACCTTACTTACCGAATGGCTTGAACGGTATATGTTCTCTGGAGATCCAGATGCTGCTGAGAAAGCAAAAAACATTGCAAATTATCTTTCCGACCATAAGGAATTCAAAAGCCATGGAAGACATATATCACGAGACAAAGCTAAAGAGTTAGAGTTAAATATAGAAAACTTGGAAGATGACCAAGAGCTTCAAGATTTAGTTTTATCAGTATTTCACGCTACCACTCATACTTTTAATGCTACTGCTGCGGTAAAGATAATTGAAAATCATAATGGTAATGCGTTTATAAAACAACAGCAAACTGTTTCGATTCAATTGCCAGCACCCCCCATTTCTTTGCCGAAACCCACTTAATGTGATAAGGTGGGACGGTTATATTTTAAAGAATGCCCACAACTTCCGATAAC
>JAGVGX010000152.1 GCA_020056865.1 Desulfobacterales bacterium | reverse complement strand
TTCAGATTTCCTGATTCCATTCTGATAACTCTATGAAAATAAAATAGATTAGGAATGACCTATCGTACATCAAACTGTCGTAAATTTGGGGAAAAGATATTCATATGCAAATGCAACTGCCTATATTTCCGGAAAGTACGAAGCTTATAAACAGCAGTGTTGGGTTTTTCAAGAAAGAAGACTTCATTTATTATCTTCACAATGGTTCGCCCATATTTTGCCATCACATAGATAGCAAGAACAATTACCGTTACATACTTGCCAACTTAGTTGAAAGCAAATTGTGTCACGCCTCAGAGATAAGCAAAGCTTTAGGAATTAGCCAAAGGAATGTAGAGCGTTATGCACAGAAGCTCAGGCAACAAGGGATAGAAAGTTTTTTCAACCAAACCGATCACCGTGGGGAATGTTACAAAATGACAGACCCTTTACTTATTCAGGCACAGCAACTATTGGATGACGGAAAGTCTCAGTTGAAGGCGGCCAAAACCTTGGGGGTAAGCGAAAGTTGCATACGGTACCATCTGAAAAGCGGTAACTTAAAAAAAAACACTGGCACAAAACCCTGAAGACGATCATGGCAGTACCCCCAGCGGAAGGAATGTGATTGATTTTGAAGCATCAAAGGCAATCGGGACAGGAGCCACACGCGTTGAAGAACGTATTGCGGCCAGCCGAGGGGAATTGCAACAAACACCAATCAGGTTTGAAAATTGCCAAAGCATTGAACATGCCGGGGTCTTGTTAATGTTGCCAGCCCTTTTGGCACAAGGGCTGATGGATTACAAACTACACTATCAAAAGATAGACGGAGTCTATTACGATCTTGACACTACCATCCTGTTTTTGTCGTTCATGTACCTTTGCCGTATCCACAACCCGGAACAACTACGGCATATCAGCCCGGGCGAGTTTGGGAAGTTATTGGGCCTGGATCGCATCCCCGAAGCCAGATGTTTAAGGGCCCGGTTAAAGCAAATTATCCAGCAAAACAAGTCAGAACAATGGGGCATGACTCAGGCGAACAAGTGGGTAAAGGCAGAAGGAACAACGATTTATTATATCGACGGACATCCCAAAGTATATTGTGGGAACCAGGCAACCCTTGGCAAAAAGCACATATCCAGGTTGAAATTATGCATGCCGGCCATCATGGAGTTTTGGGTAAACAACCATCAGGGGATGCCCTATTTTGTGGTCACTGGCGAAGTAAACGAAAAGCTTGGGGAGATGCTTTCAGACCAAATCATACCACGGTTAAAGCAGCAGGTAGCACTTCCGGTAAGCGAACAGTATCTGTTGGAAGATCCAGACCTGCCCCGTTTTACATTGACATTCGACCGCGAAGGATATAGCCCCAAGGCATTTAAAAGCTATTGGGAAAAAGACCGGATAGCCGTGCTGACCTATAATAAGAACGTAAAAGACAAGTGGCCTGAAAGTGAATTCCATGAATACTCCATCCCCGTCGATGGCAATGAAGTAAAAATGGAATTGGCCGAACGTGAAATAGAACTGGAAGGCATGAAAATACGCGAAGTGCGAAAAAAATCAGAAGACTCCCACCAAACCAGCATACTGACTACCAATAGAAAATTAAGCATAACCTGGATAGCCATTTATATGTTCGCCCGTTGGTGCCAGGAAAATTTTTTCAAGTACCTCCGGCAAGAATACGACATCGACCGGATGATGTATTATCTTGTAAGGCAGATAAATGAAGGGGTAATGGTTGTCAACCCAATATACAGCAAACTAACACAGGCCATCAAGAAAATACGTGAAAAGATAAGCCGCAGACAAGCCCAGTTATTTGTTTTAAATGAAGAAAACGTAAACAGCGCATTGGAAACTGCCCCATATTACCTAAAAAAGCAAACAAAACAGATCAGCCAGATCAACCAACTGAAAGACGAAGAACAGAAATTGGTAGAGGCGCGCAAAAAGCAGTCCTATAAAATAGAAGTAAAAAACATGCCTGAAGATATACGATATACCAAATTGGATATGGAGGGCAAGCTATTCCAAAACCTCATAAAAATGATATGCTATCGGGCAGAAACAACAGTGTCTTTGTTGCTCAATGTCGAAATCTACAAAAAACAAGAAGAAATCCGTTCGCTGGTAAAAAGCATTATAAAGTCCAGAGGCGACATATTGCCAGATTACCAGAGAAAAACATTAACAATAAAACTCTACACATTATCAACACCAAGGGATAACCGCGCATTGGAAAAACTATGTGAATTGCTAACCGATTCTGAAACAATTTATCCCGGAACAGAACTTAGGCTGATTTATAAATTAGCGACAAATTGATATTCGAGACATCACAAAATCTGAATATACCAGTATTGAAGAAAATTTAGTTGTCGCGCCAGGAGCTTTGTTTTGAGACCTTCAGGTCGCGAAGCATGGCCGAACTGGCCGAAAGGTTGAAACTATAACTTTTACGGTCGCCAAACGGAACAAAATTGAACGACATGCTCCAGCAATGCAATGTCCGGGTCACATTTACCGTAGTAAACGAAAACTTCATGGCCTGAATATCAAAGTTGGTATTCAAATTCATGTCCCATTTTTCGGTTAAAGTAAGTCGTCCTCCCAGGTTGAGGCTTTGGTTGATAGTACCTTTAATTTTTCCGTCTTTATCAGGTTTGTATGGGTTATTATAAAAAAGCGAATAGTCGAACCTGAAACTCCAGGGCATTTTAAAAACGACGTAAGGGATTTCATCTTCCCCATCTGGTGTAATTGGCGCTGCTTTTTCCCGACCTTTCTTTTCTTCGGCTTCTTT
>JAGVGX010000052.1 GCA_020056865.1 Desulfobacterales bacterium | reverse complement strand
CAGATTGTTCGCTGTTTCAGGGATGAAGACCTCAGGGCAGACAGACAGCCCGAATTTACCCAGATTGATATGGAGATGTCTTTTGTGGGTGAAGATGACGTCATGCGTGTAGCTGAAAATATGATTAAGCATCTTTTTAAAGATGTCCTTGATATGCACTTAACCGTTCCGTTTCCCCGCATGACCTATCACAGTGCCATAGACCGCTATGGCCTTGACAAACCCGATGTTCGCTTTGGACTTGAGCTGGTGGATATATCGGATATCATGAAGGATTCAGGTTTTAAGGTGTTTGCTAATGCCATAAAAAAAGGAGGGATCGTTAAGGTTTTAAATGCAAAAGGGTGTAGTGATTTTTCAAGAAAAGACATTGATGATCTGACAGAGTTTGTGTCAATTTATCGAGCCAAAGGCCTGGCATGGATAAAGGTTCGGGAAGATGCATGGCAGTCACCCATAGCAAAATTTTTTACAGATGAAGAAAAAGATGCCCTTGCTGAAAAGGCACACATGGAACCAGGTGATCTGGTCTTTTTTGTTGCTGATCACCCCCATGTTACCAATGAAGCTCTGGGGAACTTGAGAAATCTTTTAGGTAAACGGCTTGGCCTTATTGATGAAAATGAATTTAATTTTGTATGGGTAACCCATTTTCCTTTGCTTGAATACGACGAGCTTGAAAAAAGATATCAGGCGCTTCACCACCCATTTACATCACCAATTGAAGATCATTACGAATTATTAGAAACAGATCCACTTGCCGTTATATCAAGGGCATACGATCTGGTTTTAAACGGATCAGAGATTGGCGGCGGAAGCATACGTATTCATCAAAACCAGCTTCAGCAAAAGGTGTTTAAAGCCCTTGGTATGAACAAAGATGAATATAATGAAAAATTCGGGTTTCTTCTTTCAGCACTTGATTCCGGTGCTCCGCCTCATGGAGGAATGGCGTTTGGTTTTGACAGACTGGTGATGATTCTTTGCAGGCAACACTCCATACGCGATGTTATGCCATTTCCGAAAACACAAAAAGCAGCATGTTTGCTTACTAATGCACCTTCAGAAACGAGCAAGGCGCAGCTTGATGAATTGTCGTTAAAAATAAAATCTTTGATAGGACAATAAGTTTTCATGATGAATCAAGGAGTTATGTTATTTTCATAAGGGGCCGCATATAATTTTTTCTTGACTAACAGGGTTATTTTGATTATTAAAGATAGTCTTATTGATCCCCAGTAGCTCAGTCGGTAGAGCGAGTGGCTGTTAACCACTAAGTCCGCGGTTCGAGTCCGTGCTGGGGAGCCAAAATCCAAAGCAATCCAATAAGAGCCAAAACCCCGAGTCTTTACAAGGATTTCGGGGTTTTTTGCTTCCAGAAGTTTCCAGTAAAAACTATTGACATCCCGTCATATTGCTAACAGATACCGCCATTCGTAATGCCAGAGCAAAAGATAAGCCCTGCAAGTTGTAAGACGAAAAAGGCCTGTACTGATCTACCCCGCTATTGTGGAGTTCAAGATAACTCGTTATATGGATAACGAAAGGAGGTCCACATGGGAAATGAAAACAGAAGAAAATGTGCCTTCAATGGTTACAAATCACCTGCAGTTTTTGAAAAAGAATTGAAAAAGCTTGCTGAGGCTGCTTAACTATGACGCTACAAAATTGGGGTAGGATCAATGTTTTCGATATAAAGAATATTTTATGTCAGAAATATAGTTATTTTTTATCCATATATCAAATACTACATTGTTTTTTTATATATGGATATTTTTATATCAAAAACATTCCCATGATTTTATATGAAAATAGGGTTCGAGGATTCGAGGGTTCAAGTGTTTTAATTTCAACGCCTTTCACTTGAATCCTTTATATGAAAATAGATCCAACTACTTGATAATTTTCATGCTTCGTTGTGCCCGAAATTGCGGGCATGCAGGTTAGTTAAAACGACCAGAAAAGCCGATCGCGCGTTGGCTCGTCAAGTTCCCCCTGTTGGTTCAAGTTTGTTTTTTATTTGAAAATTTTTCGTTGCTTCACGTGTTCTGGGGCCAAAGCTGCCATCTACAGGTCCGGGGTCGAATCCTGAATCTTTAAGAACCCGTTGAGCCATTTTAATGAGTTCCGTGCCTTCCAGCTTGTTGTAGTCTGTATATTCAATAACGTTTTGTTTTTTTTCTTCCAGAGCAGAAGCTGTTTCGTCTTTTGCAACGCTTTTTGTGATGCAACAGAATGAAAATATAAATAAAAAAACAATCAATATCGTTTTCAGCGTAATTGTTTTCATGTAACCCCTATTAAAAGTAATTTAATTTTCAAATTCATTTCTCTTTGTATGTCAGGGATATTTTTTTTAGATCAACGTAAAAGAAACTGGTATTAAGATACCGTATAGCTGCTTTATTGTCAAAAAAATGACCATGCTCAACTTCCCATGAACGCATCATTGTAAACTCAAATATACCAATTAGTATGATTAAATCCGGTTACTTTTGCAATCCTTTCAAAATCAGATGCGCCATATGGCATGCGAACAACAAGCCCTGTATCTTCAGGGCTGTACAATTCTTCCAATATATTCCGGAATACTTTGTTTGAAAGCGTCCTTATCGTTAAGCCATCAATTTTATTTTCTAACTTCTTATGAATATCTTTTCCTGCTAAATGCCCCATAATCTTTGTCTCCTGATTGTTTGAACCAAAATGAAATGATATGGTCAAGTAAAAAAGAACACCCAGTTAAGGGACTTTTGCAAAAGAAAAATTATTTTTAAAAATATTATTTAGGGGATTCATTTTCAAGGGGTTTGTTTTCCTTTGGACGAATCATAACAACAGCAGCCTTGTTGTTGTTGAGATACTGTTTTGCCATTTCTGAAAGTTCATCTGCCGTAATTGAAACATAATCTGTCATAAGGGTTCGGCTCCAGTCGATCTGCTCCGGGTGTTTACTCGACCCCGAAAGAACCGTATTTAACCAATAACTGTTGTTTCTCACGATATCCTTAATACTGGTAATCGACGGTTTAATGGCTCGCTGAAGTTCTTCACCAGTCACACCGTGTTGTTGCATATCAGATGAAATTTTCTTTACTTCAGCTTCAACGACTATAGCCTCCTCAGGACTTACATGGATAAAAGAGCTAAAAACGCCATAACCAGGATATGCCCGGCTTGGTCTGTTATAAGCAAAAGGCGAATACGACGCTCCCAATGTTTCTCTTATACGTTCACGAAGCCTGTCAGAAAAAATATCTGCCAGAACATTCAATCGTCTGGTTCTGTGAACATTCCACATGTCTTCTGTTGGGTAAGCAACAACAACCAAAGCTTTGGGAATTTTTGTTTCAACATACATATCAGATAAATTCCCTGTTGGAAATGATGGCAAGGAGGTTATTTGACTGCTCCGGACAATATCTCTCTGGGGTAACGTCCCGAAATATTTAGACACCACGGATATGACCTCTTCAACATTAAAATCTCCTGCTACAGATATTTCAATCATGTCTTTTTTTATATAAGGATCAATCCATGACTTTACATGCTTCAATTCCAGGCGTTTCAACACCTCATACGACGGAAACCCAAAACGTTGATCTCCACCTGCAAGAAAGCGTGTTCCCTGAAGCGTCATTGCTCCATCTATGCTATGAGACAGCATCTGATATTTCTGACTGAATTGTTCCATTGACAAGAGATATGCGTCCTCTCTGTAGCCAGGATCAACTATATGGGCATACAAAAGCTGAAGAAGTAAGGAAACCTCTTTTGATACAGCATTGCCTTGAAATGAAAACGCATCTTCTCCCACTGTAAAAAATACATCAACTTCTTTTCCGGCAAGGGCCTGCTCAAGCTCATCTGAATCCAGCTCCCCTAACCCACTCCCATTGATAACTTCTTCACCTAATAATGAAATCCCTTCAAGATCAGGCGGTTCATCTGCTTTGCCGGGTCCAAAAGACAATTTTATCAAAACCTGGTCCGCCTTAAAGTCCGTTTTCTTAAGGTTCAAAAACACACCGTTTTTAAACTTGTACTGCTGTATCCCAAGTTTAGAAAAATCGCTCTTGCTCGCAATTATACCCTTGCCGGCCGGTTCATTTAAGTATGGAAAAACAGGAACTTTTTTTTCAACAGGTCTTTGAACCTTCACCTTGCTGCTTTTATTGAAAACGGAAAGAATTGTCTTTTCAGCATCCGTTTTATTTGAAGAAAGCATTGCGTTTCCGGTCACAATAAGCAATCTGTGATCAGGTGCCCATGTGTTTTTGAATGCATCGTGAACATCCTTTAAGGTTAGCGAATGTATTATATTCTCAAAAATATTTTTTTCCTGAACAGGTGATTGAAAGACCTGGTTGTTATTTATACTGCTAATAAGCATTTGAGCAAGCATTTTACTGCTTCGTGTGGGCGCTTTTTTGATCTGATTATCAAGGGTTGCAATGGCTTCTTTTTTTGCCCGGTCAAGCTCTGATTCTAAAAAACCGTATTCTAATGCCTTTCTTAGTGTCTGTTCAATTATAACCATTGATTGATCCCATTTTTCAGGACTGCTTTCAGCGGTAATATCGGCATACTGAATCTGTTTTAAAAAAAAATCAGAGCGAATATGTGCAGCAGTAAATGGTGTTTCCGGTTTGCTAACCATGGCATCTAATCGGTACTGAACAATTTGGTCGGCAATATCTTTAAAAAGTTTTTGTTTTTGAAAGTCAAGTGAGTCGTTCTTCTGCGTTATCATGCTGATGACTTCGATACCAGATGATGTGCTTCCAGCTTCTTTTTCATAGTGATAAAATGGTTTCATCCCTTTGTGATCAACACGTCCCATATCAATAGATGGACGCCTGTCACCTTTTGGTGTGAGCTTAGAAAATGTTTTTTCAATTAACGACACAGCAGTTTGCGTTTTAAAATTTCCAACCAGAACAAGTATTAAATTTTCAGGTCTGTAGCTGGAATAATAAAAATCCTTAAAAAGTTTCTGGTCTGCATTTTTTATTACCTCTTCTTTTCCTATGGGATGTCTTTTAGATATTTTTGATTCAGGAAACTCAAATTCCAAGGTTGCCAAATACGTTCGATAAGAAACAGAATCACGAACATTTTTTTCTGCTAGAACAACGCCTCTTTCCCTGTTAATTTCGGACTCCAAAAGGAGCGCACCTTGTGCAAAATCATTTAAAACAACAAGGCCTTCTTCAATACTTTTTTCGCTTCCATCAGGAAGCAAAATATCATAAACGGTCTCAAGAAAACTCGTATAGGCATTTGCATCAGGACCGAACTTCATGCCAATGCGTTG
>JAGVGX010000030.1 GCA_020056865.1 Desulfobacterales bacterium | reverse complement strand
ATCATGTTCCCAGCCGGTTAAGGGGATTTTTGAAATACTGCCAAGATATTCACTGTCTGCTGAAAGTTGTATATGGCCTTTTCTCAGTTCAATGCCATCTTTATCCGTTCCTTTTTGCCTGGTAATAAATTGGTCCATGCCATCAACGGAAACCCGTCCCAGTTTTATTGGCAGGTTCATCTCAAGTCGCCAGTTTGTGTTTTTATTCCCTGAAATTTGATCCTGTATGGTGTAGCCTGTACCATCAAATCTCAACCAGATATTCCGCTCCAGGGACAATCGATCCGGCGCAGGATGAGGATCTCCCCTTTTTATTTCCTTGAAGGTTATTGTTTCGCCTGGACCCAGTCGATAGGCAGGATATTTGCGCCATGTTTCAGGCAATGCGGTTTGCAACGGATCAATTGAAAGTGCCCCCTTTACTTCAACAACTCTCAAATCGTTGTGAGCGGAAAAAACCCAAATTTCTTCACCCGGCCAGAATCCATCTTCAGGTTTATCAAATGTAAAAGAGGTTATGGGGCCAATATGTCTCACGGTCAGGGTTAACGACCACTGCCCTGGCCGGATCTGTATACGAATACGGCCATCAGGTTCAACTTTTGCCGGTAATGAACTGTTCAAGGAAACAGGAATAAATTTTTCCGGAGAAAACGGCGGCCCCAAAACAATTTCTCTTGCAGACCCTGCAACATCTAATGTCAGATAAAGCACGATGCGTGATGGAATCCTGTCTTCTATCAAACGAAAGCTTTGAATTTCAAGTCTGTTTTCAATTTTTTGTTCTCGTTGCCTTTCTGGTTTCAGCCACAGGCGACCCTGATTGTCAATATTGGGAAAATCAATGATCTTTCCATCCATCTTAAGAGAAACCAGTGCGCTGTCATCAGGAATCTTAAGATATTCGGGGATCTTGTTCCATTTAAATTCACCGGTTATGTTATAACTGCCTTTTTTAAGTTTTATTTTAAGCTGATTTTCTTTTTTTAAAACAACAACAGGTTCTTTATTGGCCCTTATATTCTCCGGCCAGTTGGGCTCGCTTCCAGGAAGCGTGATCCAGCTTTCATGGCTAACAAGCCAGTGCTGCTCAAACGTTGCGCCTTTGTTGTTTATCGACAGGTCAAATTCAGCAGGCCAGATGCATCTTAGCTGTGAGCTGTCATTATAAATGGGAACACATTGATATGCCTCTTCATGACCATAAAGAACCCAGTCAATCCAGGGTGTCAATTGATCCGGGATTTTCGGGAGATCCTTAGCAAAACAAGGATGCGCCAATACGCTGATAATAATAAAACGTATTAAAATGCGAAAAAAAATCATTGGATATCCTTTCTTAACAATAATTTGCCGGAATAACTTGAAACATGATATTGACCACCGGTTTTATTCAAAGAAAAAACGTATTTTTCAAATAACTATCTTAGAGCAAAAATGTCAACGAACCATGCTCATAAAGAATATTTATTCCTATACACAACAAAATAACCCCACCGAGGCTTTCCGCATAATTGCTTATTTTTGAATACGTTCCCACTTTTTTGCCTGTATGCAGACCGATCATCGTAAACATCGCGGCAACCAGCCCTATAACCACAGCAGGATAAGCAATGGATACGTTAAGCACCGATATGCTGAAACCCACTGCAAACGCATCAATACTGGTTGCGACAGAAAGCATGATCAATGTTGTTCCTTTTGTGGGATCTTTTTTCAGCGTTGTTTTTTCTTCATTATTATCAAATGCTTCCATCAGCATTTTCCCGCCGCAAAACGCCAGCAACCCAAACGCCACCCAGTGATCATAGTCCTTTATCCATGCTTGGACCTTTGTCCCCATCAACCAGCCCATAACGGGCATAATCGCCTGAAAAAACCCAAAGTGCCACGAAAGCCGGAAGGTTTGCCGAAAGCTTACTTTTTTTAAACGTATCCCAGCGGCTATGGAAACAGCAAACGCATCCATTGCCAGTGCTACAGCAATCCCTAAGATATTATAGATATTCATCAAATATTTTTTATGTATTCATATTCTTAGTTTAAGTTGAAAATATAGCCTTCTTTTCTTTCCTCGTTCAGTTATTCAATTCCTTTTAAATCAAACTATTGTGCCAACGTCAATCTTATATTATCGGTTTAAATCGATAAAAAACATTTGGCATTACACCTTCTTTTCAGTATATTTGCATGATGGATTCATGTTCGATTCGTGTGTATACAGTTTTCCATAATTAGCCGCTGTTGAGAGCACGGCAATAATGCAAATCGCCAAGATGGGCGAATAACATGGCTAAAGTGAATATATCTGAATGGTTTAAGGATCGTCTCGTAGCTTTTGAAAAAGAATTAGGAAAGCTTGCTAAATCTGCTTAACTATGACCTACAAAATTGCGGTAGGATCAGTATTGTTGCAGATATATGGAGTAAAGAATACGATGAATATATATCATGGGCACATATGGGGAGTTCTTCCTGATGATTTCCCGACATCAGATCTTGAGAAAACATATCGAAACTGTATTGATATAATTGGTGCAGGAAAGCCTCCTGTCCGGTTAATGGGAATGGGTTTGGGAGGAGTTGCCCATAGATTCCGTACGTTAGCTGAATATGATCAAGTATTCACAACATCTTTCAATAATGCTGGCGGAGCTCCGCCCGCTGATGATTATTATCAGCAGGAGACTGCTTTATTTATTTTTTTTACAACTGGTCTATCTTGTCTTGAATCATTTTTTTTCGCAATACATGCTCATGCATCTTATTACAAACCAAAAGATTTTGGCCTTGAAAAAAAACAACTTATGAGTGTGAAACCGAAAACTGTTGCAACGCGTTTCAAAGAAATATGGCCTGAGTCCGATCTTACTAAATCAATGAACAAATTAGTGAGCTCAAAAGAATTTAAGGACTGGAAGGAACTTCGCAATATACTATCACATAGAGTTGTAATACCTCGACAAATTACTATTCACATGAATGGACAACCAAATGAGGTTATTTGGCAATCGATCATGGCAGGATCTGAAATCCCTAATGTTCAATTAAATCAATTAACCACTGCGACAAGGCGTACTTGGTTATCTAATCAACTCATAGACTTGGTCAAAACTTTCAGTTTATTCACAGCAATTCTCGGTAAAGCCACAGATTGATGTCAAACACAATAAGGGGGGAAGGTAGGAGATGTCTATTTGATGATTGGTTTGCAGTAGTTTTTTCGTGGGGGAAGAGATATGGAGCATTGTTGACTACGGGGGACATGCGGACGTATTAAATCTATCACCTTATTTTTTTCACACCGCAAAAGTTGAACGGCTTAATAACGCGACATGGATGCGAAGATAGGGGTATTGAAAAAGAAATTAGAAAAAAATAAAATGGTATAGCATGGGTTGATGCAAAATCTTTTAACAGGGAAGATACGATTAATATGAAAGAGTCTCAGAACATCGAATGGAAAGTATCATGGCGGGATGAGTATATCAAATGGATATGCGGTTTCGCTAATGCTAACGGAGGAACACTTCATATTGGCAAAGATGATAAAGGAAACGTTGCCGGTATTTCTGATGCCAGCAAGCTGCTTAAAGATATTCCGAATAAGGTTCGCGATATTCTGGGGATTATAATTGATGTTAATCTGATCACTGAAAAAGGGAAGGATATTTTAGAGATCATTGTCGAGCCTTATCCCTATCCCGTCAGCTATAAGGGGCAATATCATTACCGTAGCGGAAGTACCAAGCAGGAGCTTAAAGGTGTAGCCCTGGATAAGTTTTTACTTCGTAAACAGGGCAAACACTGGGACGGGGTTCCTGTCCCTCATGTTTTTGTTAAAGATTTAGATGAGCGTGCTTTTGAATACTTCCGGGAAAAAGCAGCCAAAAGCAAACGCTTAACCTCTGAATCCCTGGAGGAAAAAAACGATATTCTTATTGAGAAGCTGCATTTAACAGACAATCAGTATCTCAAACGGGCGGCTGTTTTGCTTTTTCACTCTGACCCAGAGAAGTTCGTCACCGGGGCATATGTGAAAATCGGTTATTTCAAGACTGATGATGACCTTCTTTTTCAGGATGAGATCCACGGAAATCTTTTTTCTCAGGTCGAAAAAACAATGGATCTACTGCTGACCAAGTACCAGAAAGCAACTATTGAATATAAAAAGCTGAACCGAATAGAAGAATACCCTTTCCCAGAAGCAGCCTTAAGGGAAGCTCTTTTAAATTCGATTGCTCATAAGGATTACAGCAGCGCTAATCCAATACAGATAAGCGTGTACAGCGATAAAATTATTTTCTGGAATGAAGGTCAATTGCCGGATACTTGGACAATATCACAGTTAAAGGAGAAGCACCCTTCAAAACCTTTTAATCCAGTTATTGCTAATGTGTTTTTTCGTGCAGGTTTAATTGAAGCCTGGGGTAGAGGAATTTTTAAAATTATCCATGCGTGTCGTGTTTCTAATTCGCCGGAACCAGTATTCAAGTGTGATTTTTCTGGTTTTTTTGTAGAACTCTTTGCACAAAAAATAAACCCACCTGTCAAAAAGTTGGGTGAAAAGTTGGGTGAAAAGTTGGGTGAAAATAGACTTGGAATTATTAAACTGATGCAGGCTAATCAGCAAATTTCTATTGCTAAATTAAGCAAGCAAATAGGCATCAGTACTACAGCCATAGAAAAGAATATTAACTATCTAAAAGAAAAAAAGATTATTAAACGAGTTGGTGGTGCTAAAGGTGGCCATTGGGAACTTATCATAAAAAAGTGAGATAAAGGAAACAACAAAATCACATCCCGGTTAAATGAAAGAAGCAGAAACATTTAACAAAACAGTTATCAACCATTGGCGTATCAAACTATCTTGTTTAAAATCAGGAAAGACAACCTTTAAACAAAATTCTAAAATACTAAAGATTATAAATACATTGAGAATGAATTCCCGAGCTTTTTTATTCTGGTGTATTTAATAATTCCATAATGAAATTGAGGACAACATGACACTAAAAGGAAGCCGGACAGAAAAAAACCTGCAAAAAGCTTTTTTCAATGAATTAAATGCCTGTGCCAGATACAGGTATGGCGCTTCTGCTGCCCATGATGCGGGAAATGAGCAATTGGCAGACATATTATTCGTTTAAGTCGAAAATATAACCAACACCCCTGACGCTTTTAATAAAAACAGGATGCTTATGATTGGGCTCAAAGTATTTACGAAGACGGGCAATAAAATTATCTACGGTACGGGTTTCAATCTCCGAATTTATATTCCACACCTTGTTTAATAATTCTTTGCGGGATACGACCCTGCCCTGGTTATCAACAAGATATTTTAGCAGCATGGCTTCATGAGCCGTTAATGTATATTCTTTATCCCCTGATTTGCAGTTAAAATTTTCAAAATTGACTTCATTTTCACCAAAACTGAACACAGGCATGGCCAGAGCTGAATCTTTATACCACTGCTTGCGCCTCAACATCCCTTTGACCCTTAACAGCAACTCCTCCAAGTGAAACGGTTTGGTGATATAATCATCTGCGCCTGCTTCAAGCCCTTTTACCCGGTCTTTTAATTCAGTTCTTGCAGTGAGCATGAGAATAGGCATTTGTGGATACCTTACACGAATTTTTTCGGCAACCTCAAAACCACTGACATATGGAAGCATCACATCAAGGATAACCAAATCAAACTCAACCGTGTTTATTGCTTCAAGTGCCTGCCTCCCATCGGGCGCCCATACAACGTCATACCCTTCTTCAGACAGGTTGAACTCCAGCCCGATCGCCAGGTTCTCCTCGTCTTCTACCAGCAAGATTCGACTGATTTGATCCATGTTATGTTCTCGTTATAAATTTATTTTTCTTTGCTCAATCTCAACAGGCGATTAATATACCGTATTTTGGATGTCTTATAAATAGGCAGGGCAATTTTAAACGTTGAGCCTCGATTAATCCCTTCACTATAAACGGATATTTTGCCGCCATGATATTCAACAATGTCTTTTGCCCAGTAAAGGCCCAGCCCTGTCCCTTTAACATTAGGGCTTTCAGGGTTATCTAAGCGCTGAAATTTATTAAAAATCTTTTTCTGATCTCTTGGGGCGATACCAATTCCCTTATCACTGAATTCAATATAAAAATATGTTGTTCCCACACTGAACCGAATCTTTATTTCAGCCGGTTTGGGTGAATATTTTACCGCATTATTAATTAAATTTCTAAATACAATTTTGAGCCAGTTGATATCGATTACACATTTACAATGTATCTGGCCCTCGATGTCAACCGTCTTGATGGAAAATTCAAACTCGCTGAGCATCTCGTTTAACACGTCACGAATCACGGAATCTGCATCGTATACATGGTAATCATGGGAAACTTTTTTGGCAATTTTTTCAGTTTCAAAAGAAGAGATATACAAAATTGAATTGATCAAATGATTCAGGCGATGGATATCTTTTAACATGAGCATCTGAAACTCATGTTGCTTATCCAATGGAAGATCTCTTTTTCTCATGGTTTCCAAGTATAACTGAAGTGACGAAAGCGGAGATTTGAGTTCGTGGGTTACACTGGAAATAAAGTTGTCATAAAGCCGGGTGATGTTCATCTGCCTGTTCAGATAAATGAAAATAAGAGACATGCTCAGTGACAGCATAACCAGCAGAACAAGCCCGCTGACCAGCGCAAATATATTTGTAGATCCGGATATGATCTGTGGAGAAAGTTTATCCCCGACCTTATTAAGAAACAGGTAATTGTTAATGTACCAGTAAATCCAGAGGCCAAGAAGAGAAAACCAGGTTAACTGTGCAACAACAAAAATAATAATATGATAAAAAATTGCACCCGGCTTTTTCATATGGATTTCATATCCCCTGATAATTTAGAACAGATAACACCTCAATTCCAATATTTTACATTACTTTTACAATCATTTGTTCAAATTTGTATTATAGTACGTATAAAAATAAACACAATCGCTATAAATATGGATGCTAAAATATATGGAGAAAAAAATGAAGATTTTACTGGTTTCACCGGAAACACCCTCAACGTTCTGGGCGTTTAGAAATGCGATTAAATTCATAGCAAAAAAATCTTCAGAACCACCGCTGGGGTTATTAACCGTTGCTGCCATGCTTCCGGAAAGCTGGCAGACAAAACTCATAGATATGAATGTATCTGCATTAACAGATGCTCATATTCTCTGGGCAGACTACCTGTTTATAACAGGTATGAATGTTCATAAAGATTCCTTTAAAAAAGTAGTACGACGCGCTAATGAACTAGATACGCCCGTTGTCGCCGGAGGCCCCATGGTGACAACAGACCACGAGGAGTTTCTCGGTGTAGATCACTTTATCCTTAATGAAGCGGAAATCACACTTCCTGTATTTTTAAACGATCTTGAAACAGGGAATCCAAAACATATTTATTCTTCTTCTACATTGCCTGAATTGTCGATCTCTCCTGTTCCACACTGGCATTTGCTGGAGCAAAAAAAATATGCCAGCATGAGCATCCAATACTCCAGGGGCTGTCCTTTTAATTGTGAATTTTGCAGCATTACCATGTTAAACGGACACCGGCCGAGAACAAAAGGTGTAAATCAGTTTCTTGGTGAACTGGAAGAAATTTATAACAATGGGTGGCGCGGTCACATTTTTATCGTGGACGATAACTTTATCGGCAATAAAAACAAAATAAAAAAAGAACTTTTGCCCGCTATCATTGACTGGTCAAAAAGATACAACCACCCATTTTATTTCAGCACCGAAATATCGATCAATCTCGCAGATGATGATGAACTCATGGAATTAATGGTTAAAACGGGTTTTGAAAGCGTTTTTATAGGCATTGAAACTCCCAACGATGCCAGCCTGGCAGAATGCGGAAAAACGCAAAACCGGAAACGCAACCTTGAAGCATCGGTAAAAAAAATTCATCAGGCAGGCATCAGGGTATCCGGAGGATTTATTCTTGGGTTTGACAATGATCCTGCTGATATTTTTGAACAGCAGATTAACTTTATCCGTAACAGCGGGATTGTAACCGCCATGGTAGGATTGTTAAATGCACCCACAGGCACCCGTCTTTTCAAACGGCTTAAAAAAGAAAACCGGCTTTTGTCCATCTTTAGCGGCAACAACATGGATGGTTCATTGAATTTTATTCCAAAAATGGACTATAATGCCCTTGTGGGAGGGTACAAAAAAGTTTTGGAAACCATATATTCCCATAAAGAATATTACGAGCGGGTGAAGCTGTTTTTAAAAGAATTTAACCTTCCTGTAAAAAAATCATCAAAAATTTCACTTCAGGATATCAAAGCGCTTATTAAATCTTTATGGATCTTGGGTATCCGGGAAAAAGGGAAACGATATTACTGGAAGCTCTTTTTTTTAAGCCTGTTGAAATATCCCAAAAAGTTCCCGATTGCCATTACATTGGCTATTTACGGATTTCATTTCAGACAGGTTGTAAAGGCGTTGTAAGATTTTAGAAAAACAAAAAAGGCAGCCATCGGATTACGATGCTGCCCTTTTTGTCTAATTAATTCGACTATATAACATTAACATTTGTTGCAGCAGGGCCTTTTTGGCCTTGTTCTATGTCAAATGTAACACGATCACCTTCATTAAGTGATTTAAACCCTTCAGTCTGGATCCCTGAAAAATGTACGAAAACATCCGGGCCATCCTCCTGTTCAATGAATCCAAAACCTTTGCTTGCATTAAACCACTTTACCACTCCCGTAGCCATAGCTAACCTCCTTGTTGTAAATAAAATATTTGTGATTTCAAAATTCAGGGTGCCACTATTGCTACATGGATATTTCCCTCTGAACGAAACCGTATTAAATAACCAATAAGGACTTTCCAATATTGGTTCTATGTTCCTACATATAATCTATAAATATGCAAAATCAAGCTTTATTTTTTTAACATTAAATTTTATTTTAAAAAAATCATAAAGTCTACGGGTAACGCTCAAATATGTGTTGTTTCTTTTTAATATGGCATATTTTTTGCTTATTTTACTTTTAGCCAGGTAAAATGTCTATAAAAGGTATTATATGTATTTATCACACTTTAATCTAAAAGAAAAACCGTTTACCGGTAGTGGCATATCAAATATTTCTGATTCCGTCAATTTAACTGAAAAAGAAACCGGAATATATATACGCAAACAGCTCCGAGGTGCACAAAATGAAAAACAGATTTTTTCTGCAAGTGCCATACGTAAAATATTTTTATATTCCGAAGGACACATCCCGTTTATTAACAAAATGTGTGATCTTTCCTTATGGAAAGCATTTGACAAAAAAAACACGTACATTAAATCAAACGATGTGAAAGAGGCTGTAGAGGAGTATCTGGAATCAAACAAGTATATCCTTCTTCACAGGAATCCGAATGGACAAAGAAGACACACAAGAATTGTAACTAATTTCTCAGGAGATTTTTTTCATAAAAACTCAAACAGCAGGGGAATGATTCAGATAACCAACCTGTCTTATTCCGGCTTACAGTTCAAGAAGAGCGGGCGTAAACAAACGTTTAGATGTGGAGACAGGGTTGTTATTTCTTTTAATTTAGATGATGAAAATAAAACGGGTATAAGCGAAACGATGATTATTAAATATGTATCCGGAGATTATGCCGGAGCTGCCTTTAACATGTCGCCTGATAGCAAGGCCTTTAGAAATTATCTTAAACACCGTATTTCTGATATTACTGAATTTGATTTATAGTCTGATGAACAACAGGTCAATATTCTGACTGAATGTGCATACGATATGGACAAAACTGAAGAGAAACGGCTTCAATTCGCTACCGGATCTTCAATCTGAAATTTTATGTGGTGCCGAAGGCCGGACTTGAACCGGCACGGGCGTAACCCACTACCCCCTCAAGATAGCGTGTCTACCAAATTCCACCACTTCGGCACGGAAACATCTATTCTGTTTTGTCAGGCGCAGGCGTTGCTTCAGGAGTTGCAGGCAGCGGTAACTCTGCAGGGGGACTTGAATCGCCTGGCACGGTTGTATGTAAAGGGCTTTCAGTGACCGACTTTACGTTTTTCATAATAGAATTTTCTTGTCTGTGACCAGACATATAGGCTAGGCTTAATGATGTTATCATAAACACAATAGCCGCTATTGTGGTTGCTTTACTAAAAAAAGTTGACGCTCCTGTACTTCCGAAAAGCGTCTGGCTTGATCCTCCGCCAAAAGCTGCTCCCATGTCCGCTCCTTTTCCTGTCTGAAGCAAAACAATCATAATCAGAGCGATACAAGCAAAACTATGTATGATTCCAAGTAGTATTGACATAATATTTTTTATATTTACGTGTTAAAATGAATTATTTTACTGAACGTATCAGCACGAAGACTTGCGCCGCCAACGAGAGCGCCATCAATATCAGGCATGGACATCAGCGAAGATATATTCTCCGGTTTGACGCTTCCCCCATACAAAACCCTTACGGATTGTGAAAAATTATCTCCAAAATGTTTTTCAAGCATCGAGCGTAAAAAACCGTGCACCTCCTGGGCCTGCTTATCAGATGCTGTTTTCCCGGTTCCGATAGCCCAAATAGGCTCATATGCCACAACCAGTTTTTCCAGATCATTTCCAGATAGTCCTTCTAACCCTTTTGTAAGCTGTTTGTCAAGTACAGAAAAGGTTTTGTTTGATTCACGTTCTTTATCTGATTCTCCAATGCATAGCACAGGAGACAATTTGTTTTTGATGGCAGCTTTTATTTTTTTATTAACCGTTTCATCTGTTTCTTTGAAAAACTGCCGCCGTTCCGAGTGGCCGATAATAACATAACTGCATCCTGCTGATATGAGCATGGATGGCGATATCTCACCCGTATATGCGCCTTCGTTTTCCCAGAACATATCTTGAGCACCCAGAGCAATATTGCTTTTGGCAATAACATCTGCAACGGATGCAAGTGCCGTAAAGGCAGGTGCAATCATCACTTCAACGTCTGTTACATCTTTTACAAGTGATACCAGTTCATCCGCTGTATTATTGGCCTCGGAACATGTTTTATACATTTTCCAGTTTCCTGCAATAAGCGGTATACGATTTTCCATTTTCGTATCTCCATGTATTTTCGGCTACAGTTGGGCACCAATCATCGCCGCCAAATCGACCATTCTGTTCGAATATCCTGTTTCATTGTCGTACCAGGAGAGTACCTTAACCATATGATCAATAACATACGTTGTTTGTGCATCCACAATTGAAGACAGTTTCGATCCGTTAAAATCTATTGACACCAGCGGCTCGTCACAATACCCCATAATACCTGACAGCACACCAATAGACGCTTCCTTCATAGCGTCATTAACATCGGCAACGGTTACACCGGATTTTTCAATGGTAGCAACAATGTCAACAATTGAGACATTCGGTGTAGGAACCCTAATGGCAAGCCCATTAAGCTTTCCTGCAAGTTCAGGCAACACAAGAGACACTGCCTTTGCAGCACCTGTTGTGGTTGGGATCATTGAAAGCGCCGCAGCCCTTGCCCTTCGAAGATCCTTGTGAGGGAAATCAAGAATGCGCTGATCTCCGGTATATGAATGTATGGTCGTCATTAAACCGCATTTGATGCCAAAGTTTTCAAGGAGAACCTTTGCAACAGGCGCAAGACAATTGGTGGTACATGAAGCATTTGAAATGATATGATGCTTCCCGGGATCATACTGATTTGAATTAACGCCCATGACAATGGTAATATCAGGATCTTTTGCCGGAGCAGATATAATAACCTTACGTGCGCCTGAAGAAAGATGTTTTGAAGCATTTCCCCTGTCCTCGAAAAAACCGGTACACTCTGCAACGATATCTACACCGAATTCTTTCCATTTTAATTTTGATGGATCCTTTTCTGATGAAATTGCAACGCGTCTTCCGTCGATATCGATTGTGTTCCCTTGAGCGGTGACTTCACAATCCAGCTTCCCGTGAACAGAATCATATTTCAAAAGATGTGCCATGGTGGCTGCATCTGTAAGATCATTAATCGCTACGACATCAACTTCAGGATGGGACAATGCCGCTCTTAAAACAACACGTCCTATTCTACCAAAACCGTTAATTCCAACTTTTACACTCATAAAGCCTCCTTTATTTTTTTTGCGTAATTAGAGTGTTTGATCCAATTATTTTATCATAATAGCTCAACGCAGAAGTATAATTTTTGCCAGTTGCAGACATTTTCAGCCCCGTTTTCTTCCTTTAAGTATGCCACTTGCCAGAGAAATACTTTTTTTACCAAATGTTTCAATATGCAGGGCAAGTTCGCTGATCCCCATTTTGCTCCTTGCGTTAACCGCCTTGATAAGAATAGGAAGGTTTACTCCGGATATGACTTCCAGACAACCTTCCTCTAAAAATGAATAGCTCAGGTTTGAAGGGGTCCCGCCGAACATATCTGTTAGGATAAGAACACCCTCTTTCATATCGACTTTTTTTATTCCCTCAACGATTTTTTCACGAAGGTTATCCACATTTTCATTGATATTAATAGAAATCGAAATAACGCCTTCAGGTCTCTGGCCCAGAATACAATCCGCTACATCAATAAGGGCATCACCAAGCTGACCGTGCGTAACAATAACAATACCTATCATGTCATATATTCTCCCGTGGAAAGTGATATTAATTAAAATTCTTCATCTACTTCTTTGATGATTTCAATGATCTTATCGGAGTCATATGCGTTTAACAATTGTTGTTTGAAAAGATCCCTTTTAAGAAGACTTGAAATTCTTGCAAGCACTTTCAAGTGAAGACCGGTAGACTTTTCAGGTGTTATAAGCAGGAAAAATATGTATGTAGGGCGATCATCAATGGATTCAAAATCAACACCTTTATGACTAATGCCCAACCCCAAAACCAGAGAGTCAAGGTTTTTCAATTTTCCGTGAGGAAATCCAATCCCATCACCAATACCCGTGCTGCCCAACTGCTCACGCTCCATGATAACATGCATGATATCCTTTGAATGTATCCCTGAAATATGGGAAACAGGAGCAACAAGTTCTTCAAGCACACATTTTTTGTCAATTGCCTCCAAATTTGGAACAATTGTTTCTTTCTGCAACACATCAAGAATTTTCATTTTGTTTATACCATAAAAGCAGTCAAATAGCCTGGGGAAGCAATCAGTTGCTCGGCTGTATTAAACTGTAGTCACCGTCATTTCGACGGTAAAGGACATTTACTTTTTCAGTTTTTGAATTTGTAAAAACAAAAAAACTGCTGTTTGCTAAGTCCATCTGCAACATCGCTTCTTCAACATCCATGGGTTTATAATCAATATTTTTTATATTAACCAGCCTGGCAACTTTATCATCGTCATGGATTGTCTCGTTATCAATAATATGTTTACTTTTACCTTTGGATGCCCCTTTATGTTGTTTTATTTTTTGCTTGTTTTTCTTTATCTGTTTTTCAAGTTTGTCTAAAACCATATCTATGGCGGAATACATATTCTGGGTTTCTTCTTTGCCCTGAATACTTAGTCTGTCTCCATTAATATTGATTTCAGCAATGTGCCGGAACTTTTCAACTGTAAGTACAACTGTTGCAATTGCAGGATTATCAAGAAATTTATCAAAACGATCAAGCTTATTTTGAACATATGATTTCAAATTTTCAGACGAATCAAGATTTTTAAAAGTTACCGATGTCTGCATAATTTACCTCCCTAATACTCTTTGCGTTTATTTGATGGAAGCACTTTCATAATTTCTCTGTATTTGGCTATCGTCCTTCTCGCAATATTTATATTGGACTCAGATAAAATATTGGCTATTTGGTCATCACTGAACGGATGTTGCAAATCTTCACCTTTAATGATCTGTTTGATTTTTTCCTGAACACTGGCAGAGGCTATAACCTTTCCGTCAAGACAGTTAATGGAGCTGTTAAAAAAAAATTTCAATTCAAAAATGCCCTGAGTCGTATAAACATATTTGTTTGTTGTCACCCTGCTTATTGTAGACTCGTGCATTTCTATATCCTGTGCGACATCTCGAAGCACCATAGGCTTTAAGTATTCAACACCTTTTTCAAAAAACTCTTTCTGAAATCCCAGTATACTTTCAACAACTTTAAAAATAGTTTTCTGACGCTGATGGATACTCCTTATTAACCATGAAGCAGAACGCATTTTTTCTTCAAGATAATCTTTTGCCTTTCCGGAAAAAGCCCCACTGGTTTTTAAAGCCGATTTATAAAACGAATTTAAGCACAGCTTTGGCATACCATCGTCATTTAAAACAATTAAAAACTCATTATCCAGTTTATAAACAAATATATCCGGGTTGATATATTGAGGGGTTGCATCAGAAAACTCTCTTCCCGGTCTGGGCTCTAAACTTTTAATAATCTTAACCGAATCAATAACCTCATCTATACCTATTTTCAATGCCCTGGCTATGGCTTTGTAATTCTTATTTTCAAGGTGGGTGAGATGGTTCTTAATCATAGACGTTACAATGGTATTATCCAGTCCAAGATGTTTTGCCTGAATAAGAAGGCATTCTCCAAGCCCTCTTGCACATACACCAACAGGATCAAATGTCTGGATCTTAGATAAAAGATCTTCCACCTTTTGAGACGTTGCGCCGCACATTTGGGCAATATCATCAACTTCCAACTGTAAATAACCATCGCTGTTAATGCTTCCGATAATAAGACGACCTATCTTTTCTTCTTCCTGCTCTGGAAACAGCATGCGAAGCTGCCATAAAAGATGTTCT
>JAGVGX010000011.1 GCA_020056865.1 Desulfobacterales bacterium | reverse complement strand
TCTACACCAATTCTGATAAGTATTTTTGCTTTTATTTGTTTATCATAGACATCCCATTTTAACTGGCTGAATTTATCATGATAGTCTCCTGAGAGAAACCCAACAGGAATAGAAAATCCTCCAGCAGATTGTTTTCCACCTCCAAAGAAATGACCCGCAGTATCTGTTCCCAAAGCATCCTTTATAAACTCATCCGGGTTTAACGTGTACTTGCCTGTTCTCAAGGAGCCAACCAGAATCTCTTCGTGATTATCATTGCGAACAATTCCGTAAACAATCGCGGTGTGAACATTTTCTTCTGTTCGTAAAAAATCAACGGCTTCAGGAATAGCATCTCGGTCTTCGGCTCGCAGGTACCCAACACCTGCAATTGAGAAGTTTTCCACATTCATTCGATTTTCCAATGCGCGGCGGATAATATCCATCACTTGTTTAGAACGGGATTGACTCATTATCAAATTTAGTAATTCAGTATCTCGGTAAGTACTCAAATATGCAGCCGCCTGTAAATCTTCTTCAGTTGCCCTGATAAAAGAGCTTGTATCTGTAAGTATGCCATGTATAAGCGCCGTTGCCATCATAATGTGATTTTTATTGGATTTTTCCAATTTAATCAAATCCTGTTTAAGATACTGAGCATAAATCGTTGCTGTTGAGCCTGTTTTGCGAATATCTTTGAATTCAGCCTCATATTGATCTTGATTCTCATGATGATCGACCACAAAAAGTAAATTTACCCCTGCAGCTTTCATTTGATCGGCAATTTCGCGTATAGTGGTTCCCTGATGATCAACAAACACGGCTGAAGCATAAGGACTAAAATCGAAATCTTTTTCAAATGGGATCAGATTGCAATCTAATGCTCGTATCAGCGCAATATTCTGTGGATGGCTAATTGTTCCACTATAAATGATGTCTGCCTCGATATCGAACGCAGCACTAATAATCCGATGAGCGTAACCAGATGCAATAGCATCAGGATCAGGATATTCATGCAATATGATGATATGTCGCTCCCCTTGATGGCTTTCTAATAGTTCTAAAATTTTCTTCTCTGGTTTCATCTCTTAGATCTCATCAAATTGAATTTGAATGTCTGTGTTTCACACGCTACGAATTGTCACGTTGGGTCGTTTCCAGTGGCGACACATCTACCTCAAACGTTTTGACACCCAAGGATCTTTTTGACCTCCGGATTGAACGCTGCGGGCCACGTTTGCCGGAAGCGCTGTACGAACTACACGAAGCGCCTGGATTGCAATGCCAGACCAAGTCGATTTTAAAATATAATCTAAAGGGGACATGGAAATCAAGATAAAACTTAAACCGGATACGGAAGAGTGTTTAATATCTCAAGGCTGTTTCACTGGGCAATACGGCATCAAAGTAAACCTATACCAATAGGGGCTGTTTGCTACTCAAACAAACCGGAATATTCACCATATCCTTGTTTTTCTAAATAATCTTTGTCGATGAACCTTAGAGAAGCTGAATTAATACAGTATCTTAAGCCTGTTGGAGCCGGGCCATCAGAAAATACGTGCCCTAAGTGAGAATCTGCGAACCTGCTTCTCACCTCAATGCCCATGAGTAATGAGCTTTCCGTTTTTATTTCGATAATATTTTCAGACTCAAGGGGTTTGGAAAAACTAGGCCATCCGGTTTTTGAATCGTATTGGTCTATGGAACTGAAAAGCGGTTCACCGGATACAATATCCACATAAATGCCCTTTTTTTTATGGTTCCAGTATGTATTGCTAAAGGGAGGCTCCGTACCGTCTTGCTGGGTCACCTGATACTCAAGCGGACTAAGCCTTTTTTTTATCACCGCATCTTCTGGCTTAACATATTTTTTGTTACTTTCCAAAATGTTGGACAACGGTGCATCTTCATTTTTCCATGTCTTTTTTAAAAATTTATCCCTGCCGGAGTTGAACCTGTAGTACTTGTATCGCACCGGGTTTTTTTTGTAGTAATCCTGGTGGTAGTCTTCGGCGTTATAAAATTTTGAAAATTTTATTATTTCAGTAACAAGTGGCTGAGTAAAACGCTTGGTTGCTTCAAGTGCGGCTTTGGATTCTTCTGCCAGGCGCTTTTGTTCCAAAGAATGATAAAATATGGCAGCTCGATACTGAGTGCCCCTGTCAACGAACTGGCCCTGGCTGTCTGTTGGATCGATGTGTTTCCAGAAAATATTTAAAAGCTCGTTATATGTGGTTGTGTTAGGATCATAAATGACCTGGACGGCTTCATAATGACCTGTTCTTCCGGCACTGACGTCTTCATAGGTTGGATGGTCGGTGTTTCCGGCCGTATATCCTGAGATAACCTCAACGACTCCCGGCGCTTTTTCAAAGTCAGACTCTACACACCAGAAACATCCTCCAGCAAAAGTGGCTGTATGTGTGGTGCTTTTTCTTTCTTTTTCTTCGTTCATAACATGGTTCCTTTGTTTGTTTTCTGCAAGTTTAAACCCGCTTAAAATTCCTGCAAGACAAAGTATAATAATTAAATGGATAGATTTCATAACAACCCCCAATCCTTTTAAAAAAACTAAAAAAGTATGGTTTAAAATTAAGGGACATAAATAACTATGTAAGGGCATCATTTTTCTGACGTTCTTTTATATAATATGAGACGAATAATCAGAAATTCAATATGCTGATGAAAAAAAGGTTTATGTTAATTATGTAAAAATTATTATTTTCAGGTTGTTATATATGATGATGAAACATATGGGTACGCATGTTATGAGGGTGTGACAGCAGACATTTGTTTGCTATGGAGATGAAACAGGGTTTGCTTAACACACGTGATAACGCTAAGTTAATTTAAT
>JAGVGX010000120.1 GCA_020056865.1 Desulfobacterales bacterium | reverse complement strand
TTACAACCCTGACTCAAAACCTTTCAAATGGCGAAAGCGAGAAGTCAAAGGGGCACAGCTAAAAGATAGTATAGAAAACTTAACAAATTAAACACTAGTATCCTACCCGAAGTCGGGCAACACCTGGCTGAGGTTCCTCATAGGCAATTAAATCACCGACTGCGGGGTAGCCTTCAGTAACAGCCACCTTGTCATGCCGGATGTCCACTTCACTCTGAGATGTGTAGGGATTTTAACATTCCCGTATTATCAGAAAAAGAGATTTACAGGTTGAATGAAAGACTAAACTCTTCTTTTGGTATCAGAATTAATCTTCCTCTAGAACAAATACGGAAATGGAAGAGCCAGTTCTGATCCATAGAAAGATCCGTGATGAAAGTTCTTGATATGATAAGTCGTCTGGCAAAGCTCACATCAAACTCCGATTACCGTAAAGAGTGCGCGGATAGACTAAAGCTGCGGAAAGAAAAGAATCGTTTGATGGCCATCCAGAGATATACGGATGCGACGACGAATCTTCTCGGCAGACCAGTCAAAATGGTTGATTCTGCCTCATTCCTTTATATGTATGAAGAAGTGTTTGAACAACAGATTTATAAGTTCATGGCCAAGTCGGATAGGCCGAGGATCATTGACGGAGGAGCGAACATAGGGCTGAGTGTTTTGTATTTTAAAAAGCTGTATCCCAATAGCCACATAACCGCATTTGAACCGGACAGTCATGTTTTCGAAGTCCTGAAAGAGAATATCAACACTTTTGGATACAACGATATTGAGTGCGTAAGAAAGGCCCTCTGGAACTCGGAGACGTCCCTTGAGTTTTTGCACGAGGGGGCCGACGGTGGGAGGTTCCCTCAAACAGGAGATACCGGTAGGATATCTTCTGTCCCGACTTTAAGTCTTCGGTCGTACTTAACCGAGCCAGTTGACCTTTTGAAGCTCGATGTGGAAGGCGCTGAAACTGAAGTGCTTACAGACTGCAAGGATCTGCTCTGCAATGTGGACTATCTGTTCGTGGAGTACCATTCGTTCGCAAATAAACCCCAGTCCCTTGACACGATAATCGGAATAATGGCCGGGGCTGGGTTTCGCCTGCATATTCATCCACCATTTACCTCTCCTCAGCCTTTTTATCGCCGTAGGGTTCATTTCGGAATGGATATGCAATTAAACATATTCGGGTTCAGGGAAAAATGAAGTATTTAAACCTCGGTTGCGGAAATCGGTTTAATAATGGCAAGGAGTGGGTGAACATCGACTTCACCTCTGCCGACCCGTGCGTCAAAGCGCATAACCTGCGGGAAGGGGTTCCGCTTCATGACAACTCGGTCGATGTTGTTTATCATTCCCACCTGCTTGAGCATTTTGCGAAACATGAGGCCCCTGTTTTTCTTTCGGAGTGCAGAAGGGTGCTGAAGCCGGGAGGCGTGCTTCGCGTGGCCGTGCCAGACCTTGAAGGCATCACCCGCACGTATCTTGAAACCCTCGATGAGGCGCGCGCCTGCAAAGAAGGAGCCGAGGCCCGCCACGAATGGATGATCATAGAGCTTATCGACCAGATGGTGAGGGAAAAATCGGGCGGCGAGATGCTCGCTTATCTATCACAGGCCTCCATACCCGCAGAAGCGTTCATCCTTAAAAGGCTGGGTGTTGAGGCTAAAAGAATCATCGAGAGCGTGCGTTCGGCAGGGGCCGCGAAAAAAAAGCGGAACGCGCCGAGCAGTTACCTTGGCCGCCTTAAGGGGCTGATAGCCACGGCTGATAAGGGGAAAGCCCCTGAGGCTAAAGCTGTGGCGTTCAGAAGGAGCGGGGAAGTGCACAGGTGGATGTACGACAGCCTTTCTTTAAAAAGGCTTATTGAGGCCGCCGGGTTTACGGATGTCGCCCGATGTAATGCAGATGAAAGCCATATAGCCGGATGGGCAAAAGAAACCCTCGACACCGAGCCGGACGGAAGCGTCTATAAGCCGGACTCACTTTTCATGGAGGGCAAAAAATCCAGCGTCTGACGGGTTCGAACTTCATATGGAAGACACATTAATAGATATGTTGAAAAAAAGCCCGTTTTACGCCCTTTTTTATAAACATATAACAGGAATTTATCAACATGCTGAGTTTTCATCGCGCTCCAACCCGAAAAAATCGGGGCAATCGTGCAATGGTTTTAAATTTTTATGAATATAACTATTATTAATACATCAGATATTGCAGGTGGCGCGGCTCGGGCTGCTTATCGCCTACATAAGGGCATGAGAGAATTAAATAATGATTCTATAATGATTGTAAAGCATAAGCAATCAAATGATCCTAATGTCCATCAGGTAGTCCCACTAAATCTCGAATACTCCATCGAAGAAAATATTTTTAATTCAATCCAAAAAACATTAATAGATCAAAATAGAACATCTATCTCAAATACTTTATTTTCATTTCCCTACCCTGGCTACAATATTTCACATACAGATGTTATTAAATATTCGGATATAATAAATTTACACTGGATTAATCGTTTTCAATCAGTAGAAACTATTTCTAACCTTCTGAAACTAGGGAAACCCGTTGTTTGGACGTTACACGATCAATGGCCTTTCACAGGAGGGTGTCATTATTCCGCCGGGTGTGACAACTTTGTTAACTACTGTAAAAACTGTCCTCAATTAAAAACAAACACATATGACATCCCTTTTTTAGTACAGCAAACTAAGATTGAAAAATTCAATAAAAAAAATCTTGCAATTGTTACACCAAGTAGGTGGCTATATAGTTGTGTTAAGAAAAGCAAAGTCTTTAATAACTTAAGGGTAGAAGTTATTCCTTACTCATTAGAAACGGATGTATTTAAACCTGTCCCAAAATATCAGGCAAAGAAAGCATTAAACATAAACGCTGATATCATAACCCTCCTCTTTGGGGCTCACACTCACAATGAACATAGGAAGGGTTTTAAACAGCTTTCAAAAGCTATATCATTTTGTCTGCAAAATGATTTTTTTAAGAAATTAATTGAAGATAATAAGCTTAATATTTTAATTTTTGGAGTTGCAAATGACGATCTTCAAAATATAGGCATCCCAGTAATTTCAACTGGCTATATTAACTCTGATGAAAAATTAGCTGAGATTTACTCTGCTGCTGACATTTTTTTGCTCCCATCATTAGAAGACAACCTTCCCAATACAATGCTGGAATCAATGGCTTGTGGGACACCCATTGTTGCTTTTGATGCAGGAGGAATACCTGATGTAATTCAACATGGGATTACAGGATTTATAGCCCCATGTTTCAGTAGTGAAAAATTTGGTGAACTTATTCTGAATCTCATTCATAATGAATCAAAAAGGATTCAGATGGGTACAAATTGCCAAAGATTAATGGAAAGTAAATTTCAACTGAAACATCAGGCAGCTAAATATAATGAACTTTTTAAAGATCTTTTGAAAAATATTAAGTTAAATAAGGAAAGAAAAAAAGGTAATTCCTTAAATAATACTAACGGAAAAATATTCTTAAAAGTATGGGAGTCGGAACTTCAAAGTGTATATTATAATATTTACAGAAACTCGGCGATAAAGTTGTTAAACAGTAAAGATGAACAGATAAAAAATATTTTTAACGGTTATAAATATAGAGTCGGACGATTAATACTTTCACCTATAGAAATGATTGTGGCAAAAGCAAAAAAAAAGGGTACGGATTTTAACAATAGTAAATAAACACTTGCTCTTCAATGGAACATAAATATAGTGATCCTGATATGAAATAGTGGACACTCAGTTAAGTTATTGATAATAACAATGGAAGGGGGAAATTATGAGTTGGAATATTGGAATAATAAAAAAGCGGCTTAACCCCGACTCCACTATTTTGTTGCAAGATCAGAAATATGCGTGATCAAATTTTAAAAGAGTTTCCTGAACCGACACGAGCTAATACTGGCTGGCCTTGGGCCAAAAAGACTACTCGATTTTTATGCAGCGTGCCTAAAGGCAAATCTTTGCCGAAAATCAGTATTGTCACTCCAAGTTACAATCAGGTCATGTTCATTGAGGAGACCATCCGCTCTGTTCTACTGCAAGAATACCCAAATTTTGAATACATCGTTATCGATGGTGGTAGCACTGATGGATCAGTCGAGATTATCAAAAAATATGGAGAGAATATAGATTACTGGATATCGAAGCCTGATTCGGGGCAAGCAGATGCTATTAATAAAGGTTTTGCACGTGCTACTGGTGATATTTTATGTTGGTTAAATAGTGATGACATGCTTACAAAAGATGCATTGTCCAATGTGGCGGAGGCATGGCAAAAGCATGGACCTAATATAATTGTAACTGGAGGATGCATCGAATTTCGGGAAAGCGATAGGCATGATGTTCATTTTCCCCGCTTCCAAAGAGAGTATGATGTTAAATGCGAGCTGCCGATTTCAAGAATGCTGGATTTGTCTAATGAATGGATTAAAGGTATATTTTTTTATCAACCAGAGGTTTTTTTCCCACGATCAGCCTATGAGGAAGTAGGTTGCATTGATAATAGTCTTTTTTATGCTATGGATTACGATCTTTGGGTACGATTTGCATTAAATGACGTTAAGATAGTAGTGCTGGCAGAGCCTCTTGCCTATTTTAGATTTCATTCCTTACAAAAAACTGGCAATAGAATCCCTGTATTGAAAGAGACAATATCGGTGGCAGAAAAATACCTAAAAAATGATACCAAATTAATGAAGCAAATGGAGCGAATTAAGCTGCGATATTCAAATCGAAGATTTTTGATTAAGGAAATAATGGTAGACAAGGTAAAAGGAGTAATGGAGTGGAATAAGTAAAAATGGATAACATACCAGAATTCTCTATTGTTATACCGTGCCATAATTACGGAAGATTCCTAATGACAACAATTGACAGCATTTTAGTCCAGTCTCTGCAGAATTATGAAATTATAGTTGTAGATGATGCGAGTACCGATGATACCTCGCAAATTGTTAAGGCTTATGGCGATAGTGTTAAATATGTTCATCTAAAAGAAAACGTTGGCCCCGGAGCTGCATGGGTTGAAGGACTTAAACATGCTAATGGCAGATATATATGCAAACTAGATGCAGATGACTGGCTATTAAATGATTTTTTAGTTGATATAAAAAAGGTTTTTGAATTAGATCGAAATATCGGCATTGTTATTACATCAGCATATGATTATTCAGAAGGAGAAAACTACGCAAAAATTTTTTCTGTGACTCCGGAGGACACTGAATTAAAAGCACACGAATTTCGCACACGCCTCCTTAAAGAATTCTTCATGCGTATGCCTGGTACAGTTTTGCGACAGGAAGCAATAAAAGATACTGGGCTTCCGATCTCTGAATTATATATAGGGCATGATTGGGAGTATTTCCTTCGCATTTCAAGAAATTGGAAGTGCTTTTTATTAAAAAAGCCTGGGGCAGTTTATAGAATACATTCCAAGTCAGTAACATCAAGCGCAGCTAGAAGTAATAGAATAATGAAAGATTTTCAATTTTGGCTGAACGTTTCATCGAAAAATGCTACTCCCTACTATATTAATAAAAAAGAAAGGCGGGCATTAGCGTTAGGTATGGCACAAACATATTTACGAATACATGGTTTGCCGACTTATAAGAATTTCTATAATTATCAATATTATTTGTATCTTATGAATGCTGGAAAACTTGCAGCGAAAGAATCACCATTAATACTGCTTTCTCTTATTAGGTTTATATTGTTTGGTATAGCAGGAGCAATTAGAAGAAGGATAATGCCTTCAAGAAAGTTTAAGGGACTACAAAAAAATAAAGAGGCTATCCATATAAAATATCTTCTGCCGAAGGCATAATTATATCAATACTCAGTCAACGAATAACATATGAGTAAAATCACAGAATATGGATAGCAAATGGTAGCCAAAAAAATTCCTATTGTAATCCCAGTATTTAACGGCTGGGAACAGACCAAGGTTTGTTTAGATGCTTTAAGGGCAAGTGAGTATAAAAATCTGGAGATTATCGTAGTGGATCATGGGTCTACAGATGAAACCAAGATTGTTTTGCCAGCTCAATACCCCGAAGTAGTATATGTTCTCGGAGATTCAACTCTTTGGTGGACAGGCGCCACCAATTTGGGCATTCGCACGGCTATATCCAGAGGCGCAGAAAGAATTATGTTAATGAACAATGATTGTTACGTAGCGCCTGATACTATTGCAACGCTGATTAACCACAGCAAAAAAAGAGCCAAGGCTATCATTGCCCCGGTTCAAAAAGATTTTGATACAGATGAGTATCTCTGTACGGCCTATCGGGAATGTTTTTTATTAGGTTTTTCAAGCCTTGCATCCCGCACCATAGCAGAAAAGCCAGCAAACAAAAACGCACTTATTTCAAGCAAACTTATTGCAGGTGGCCGCGGCGTTATTATCCCGATAGACATATTCAGGAAGGTTGGACTGTTTGATGAAGTTGCATTGCCTCATTATGGTGCAGATCACGATTTTTATCTTAGATGCCGAAAACAGGGGATACCGCTTTATGTAGCATTAGATTCAACCGTATATATTGATCAGAGGAGAACTTCAGCAGCAGCTCAACCCAGAGAGTTGACACTTAAAGAATTTTATCAAACCTTATTTAGCAGACATTCGCATAGGAACCTGCGTGACCTGACAGTTTTGTTTAAAAAGCATTATCCTATAAAACACTTTTATTATTTGGGGGTGGTTCTAAATATAACACGTTATTTTCTGGTATATTTATGGCAAAGGACAACGGGGCGTTTTTTCATTAAATTCTTTGACCAATAATATATCATTATGCAATTTTTATGTTTTTTAGTAATCAGATGTTAATACATCATACATAAAGCTGGCTGTAAATATGAAATTTTGTCTTCTTTGCAAGCGATATTACACAAATAAAGATCTTATCACTGACCGATTTGGCCGGTTGTATCATCTTCCAGCGCAACTATCAAAACTGGGACACAGCGGTTTCGTTGCTGCTGCTGATTACAGGAATTCTACTGTAAAGAAGCTTCAGATTCCGGGTGTAGTGTTTTATTCCTTACCATTTTCAACCCTCAATTGTTTCACCTTTTTTTCTAAAACCTATCGCAGATTGCAACGCTTTAACCCGGATATTTTGATTGCAAGTGGAGACAGTTATATAGGTGCTGTTGGATTTTTGTATGCTCGATTTCTGGGTATACCTTTTATCTTTGATGTCTATGATGACTATACGGCCTTTGAATCAAACAAAATACCTGGTATGAAGACCCTTTTTTATTATTCTATCCGAAAGGCAGACCTGATAACTACTGCAAGCGCACCACTCCAGAGACTAATTTCACAATTTAATAAATCTGTTGTAACCATTGAAAACGGAACGGACTTATCAATATTTAAGCCCATTCCTTGGGATTATGCACGTTCAATACTATCCATTAAAAAAGATAAAAAAGTCATTGGGTTTTTCGGGTCTATAGAGAAAAAACGAGGTGTTGAAACGCTTATGGAAGCCATCTCATTATTAAAAGCGTCCTATTCTAACTTAGTACTTCTTATGGCAGGAAAAAATAATCTGCAACTAAAACTAAACAATCCTTATATTGATTACCGCGGGATGGTGGCACAGGAAAAAATTCCGCTTTTCATAAACGCATGCGATGTTGTTGTGATTCCGTATTTGTCTAACAAGCTAGAGGAAATGACAAATGCTTGTAAAATTGCCGAATACCTGGCATGCAGCGTTCCGGTGGTTGCTACGCGGGTTTCGAATCATGCGGAAATATTTTCAGATGCACTTCAGGGAATCTGTAAACCTGGTGATGCACAAGATATGGCCAGGGCTATACGTTTTCAGTTGGAGACGCCGCAACTGGTAAACTTTTCAAAAAACCTCACATGGGAACACTTGGGCGAAAAACTTTCCGACGCTTTAGAAAAGTTGATAA
Organism: Desulfobacterales bacterium; assembly: GCA_020056865.1. The sequence goes on along the minus strand of JAGVGX010000120.1, from coordinate 1,136 downwards.
AAAACCCATTGTTGCCTGCTACCTTTTGAGCAGGAAGATCATGGTTGGGATAAGCAGTATTATCATTGTTTCTCAACAATACAGGTGTAGCCCAATGCAAAGATTTTCCCCTTATCAAAAAGTTTATCACACATATAGAAAAGTTTTACTATAAGCCATTTGTTAATCCAAAAAGCAACGTTCTTAAGAATTGGTATGTGCCAAACAGGAAGCAGAAAGATGGTTGAAAGCTGATGTCCTAAAAAACAAAACATGCCGCCAGTAGGCTCAATTGAAATAATACGAAATCCAGCGTTTTCAAATAAGTACCTAAGGCCATATTTTGTATATCGGTAGTAGTCATGTGGCTCTTCATGCAAACGACTAAGATGAGGAACAGAACATACCAATTTTGCACCTTTTTTCAAGATACGATGAATCTCAGATATTGCTTTAAATGGATTTGGAACATGCTCCAAAACGTCAAGACATAATGCAGAGTCATAGCTATCACTGTCGAGAACACCCATGTCTTGAATGTCAGCAAGATACTTGACATCGGGTATGCGTTTTTCTATATCAATAGAGTCATACTGGCTTACATGCTTTTCTATTAAAGACCTAAATGGCATATCACCACACCCAATATCAATGCATTTTCCATGAAGATGTGCGGAAAGAGCAGAAAACGTAACAATACTACCAGCATAACATGAAGGTGAGAAATATTTCCTTGAATCATAGGAAGTAAGTTCTTTATTGATTCTTAATCTATTACGTTTCAATAAATCTTGCATATAAAATCTTCCAATATCTTTCCGCCCAATCGGGATAGGAAGAAGCCTCACGCCCCCATAAGCGCTAAGTTATTTTGTAAACGTTCACACGTTGCATTTATGCCATGCGGGGTTGTTTTGAAAGATGAACGTCGAACATCGAACGTCCAACATCGAATGAAAAGACAAACACCCAATACCAAACATTCAACGACTATTTCTGTTTCTTTTCAGCCGTAGCAAAGTACGCTTTCCAACCCAAAATGAGATCTTTGAAAAATATTCAATTTCGTTCAAGTTCAAGGAAGGCGAAAATTTTAACCACAGGAATACATTGAGTATTTCGAGGATTAAAATTTGAGCCTGACACAGAAATTGGGC
>JAGVGX010000171.1 GCA_020056865.1 Desulfobacterales bacterium | reverse complement strand
TTATACGGGGAAGCAGAAGCTTGTTGATACAGCCGGTCGAATTGAACGTTTCCGCAAGAAATATGAAAAGTTTCAGGAAAAAGAATCTGCTGTTTAAAAAAAAAAGCAAAAGCATCCACGGTTATCGGTTGTCCGGTTCACAGTTCACAGTTTTTTCAATGAACTATGGCAACAATTGAAGTATTTTGGATATTGATTTCAACTGATGACCCTATAATTCTCCTGTCCCTTCTTTTTTTAACCGTGAACCGATAACTGTAAACCGTGAACGGTTACAGATTTATTTGGGATAAGAACCTTATATTGTATGCAGTTTATTTGTCATGTTTGAAAAACTAAAAGACATTGAAGAACGTTTTATCGAAGTTGAAAAACTGTTGAGTGATCCTCAGATTGTTTCTGATCGAAAGGCGTATCAGGCTTATAGCATGGAGCATTCGGAGCTTTCGAAAATTGTAACCGTTTTCAGGTCATATGAACAGGTTATTGGTGACTTAGACGATAGTACGGTACTTTTGAATGAGAATGATGCTGAAATAAAACAGCTGGCGAGAGATGAGATCACTTCCCTTACCAGTCAGAAAAAACGTCTGGAAGATGATTTAAAAAAACTTCTTGTGCCGAAAGACACCAATGATGAAAAAAACGTAATACTTGAAATACGCGCGGGAACCGGTGGTGAAGAAGCGGCTCTTTTTACCGGTGATCTTTTCAGGATGTATGCAAGATATGCTGAAAACAGACATTGGAAAGTTGAGGTTATGGCCCGCAGTGTGATGGGTGTTGGCGGATTCAAAGAGATGATTTTCATGGTTCACGGCAAAGGGGCATACAGCTGTTTAAAGTATGAAAGCGGCACCCATCGTGTCCAGCGTGTTCCAACTACTGAGACTCAGGGTAGAATTCATACATCTGCAGTTACGGTTGCGGTATTGCCCGAGGTTGAAGACGTTGAGCTTCATATAGATCCAGGTGATCTAAAAGTTGACGTTTTCCGATCATCAGGGCCTGGCGGACAGAGTGTAAATACAACCGACTCTGCCGTACGTATTACCCATCTTCCTACCAATCTTGTGGTTACATGCCAGGATGAAAAATCGCAGCTGAAAAACAAAAACAAAGCAATGAAGGTTCTTAGGGCACGACTTCTTGATCAGATGGTAAGAGATCAGAATGAAAAAAGAGCTATGGATCGTAAAAGCCAGATAGGAAGCGGTGACAGAAGCGAGAGAATACGGACATATAATTTCCCTCAAGGAAGAGTTACCGACCACAGAATTGGGCTTACGTTATACAAACTTGAAGATATTATTCAGGGTGAACTTGATGAAATAATTGGAGAGCTTGCAGCATATTATCAGACAGAGGCATTAAAAAATGCAGGATCAGCCGAAGTCAAAAGATCATGAATGGACGATCATTAAACTCCTTGAATGGACGAGGTCTTATTTCCAATCCCATTGTATCGAAAGCCCAAGAGCAGCCGCCGAAATACTTTTGGCTTATACGTTAGGTGTTAACCGGATCGATCTGTATGTGCAGCATGATAAACCTTTATGCAAAAATGAACTTGGCAAATTTAAGACGTTAATTAAAAGAAGGATCGCCAACGAACCGGTTGCTTATATTCTTGAAACAAAGGAATTCTGGTCCATGGACTTTCATGTTAACCGGGATGTGCTGATTCCTCGCCCCGAGACGGAATGCCTTGTTGAAGCAGCGCTTGAGCTTCTTCCTGACAATGCAAGTACGGGGCAAAAAAATGTACTTGACCTTGGTACAGGTTCCGGCGCTGTTATTATTTCAATTGCTTCAGAGCGGCCGCACAATCTTTTTTTTGCATCCGACCGTTCGATAAAAGCGATTACCATAGCGAAGAAGAATGCGGTACACTTGACCCTTGAACACAGGATAAATTTTTTTTCAGGAGACTGGTTCCTGCCTGTAAATGAACGCTTGCGTTTTTTTGATATTATTGTATCCAATCCTCCGTATATTTCGAAAGGGGTTATTCCGAGTTTGTGCCCTGAAATATATAGATATGAACCGATTATAGCTCTTGACGGTGGAGAAGACGGCTTGTCTTCATTAAAAAATATTATTATGGGTGCACATAAGTATCTGAAAAAACATGGCTACCTTCTTCTTGAGATAGGAGAAACTCAGACAAGTGATCTGAAAAAAATTATTGATGATTGCAGAAAATATGATCAGGTAACGTTTATAAAGGATTACAGCGGCTATGACCGCATTCTTAAAATAAGAGGTTCATCTCCCGATTGAGCAGGTGTGCTCTTAGAGGGTACAAGGAATCAATCCGGCAACAGAAAAACTGTTGCGCAACTGAATCTGTTTTGTTATATACGTAAAGTTTAATAAATTCAAACGTCTTTGGACCTGTTTCCTGGTGCTTTTTTAAAAAGTCGGAAACGGGGTTGATAAAGACGCAGGCATAAACCATAAAGAGGAGAACACGATGGCTTACATTACAATGAAAGAACTTCTTGAAGCAGGCGTACATTTTGGGCACCAGACAAAACGATGGAATCCAAAAATGAAAGAATATATTTTTGGGGCAAGAAACGGTATTTATATTGTTGATCTTCAAAAAACGGTGCGCATGTTTAAGGTAGCATACGATTTTGTTGTAGATATTGCTTCAAAAGGTCAGTCTGTACTTTTTGTAGGCACTAAAAAACAGGCGAGAGAGTCAATTTATGAAGAGGCAAATCGTTGTGAAATGTACTATGTTCATAACAGATGGCTGGGCGGGATGCTTACTAATTTTCAGACGATGAAACAGAGTATAAAACGTTTGAATTATCTCAATACGATTGAAAATGATGGATCAATTGATTTATTTCCTAAAAAAGAACGGCTAAAGTTTGCAAAAGAAAGAACAAAGCTTGACAATACTCTCGGCGGGATTCGAACGATGACCAATTTGCCGGGTGTTATTTTTGTTGTTGATTCGAAAAACGAGGCTATAGCTGTTAGTGAAGGCAAACGTTTAGGGATACCGATAATTGGAATTGTTGATACCAACAGCGATCCTGATGAGATAGATTATGTTGTTCCAGGAAATGATGATGCCATTCGTGCTATTCGGCTTTTTTCATCCAGAATCGCTGATGCCTGTATTCAGGGAAGAGCGCTTTATGAAGAAAAAAAGCAGGCGCAAGCGGATAAAGGTATTGAGAAAGAATCCGATGTAGTATCTGAAAAAGTGGAAACGGGCCAGGGCGAAAGAAGAATCATTTCTGACGGTTCAAAAGGACCTATTATAGAAATTATTAAACGGTCTGAAGTAGCCCAGGATGTTCGTTTAGACAGTAGTGACTCTGGAGAAGATCAGGCCTTTGCAGACGTTGAAGATTAAGAAGGTCATTATATAGGTTTAAAAAAATATCTGATAGAACACATGTTTAGATGTGTTATTGAATAAATGCAAAATTAAGAAATAGAAGGAATTTACGATGGCGACAATTAGCGCATCTATGGTTAAACAGCTTAGAGAAAAAACAAGTGCAGGTATGATGGATTGCAAGAAGGCACTTGCTGAGTGTGATGGAGATATGTCAAAGGCAGTAGATTTTTTGAGGACAAAAGGGTTGGCAACTGCCGCAAAGCGCGCTGGAAGAGAAATGTCAGAAGGGGTTGTTCAGTCTTACATTCATCTCGGTGGCAAACTCGGTGTGCTGGTTGAAGTTAATTGCGAAACCGACTTTGTTGCAAAAAATGAAGCGTTCATCGAATTTGCCAAAAACATTTGCATGCATATTGCAGCGGCAAATCCACTGGGTATCAGCCCTGACGATATCACCGAAGATGTTATTCTCAAGGAAAAGGAGATATTTCGTGCTCAGGCTTTGGAAATGGGCAAGCCCGAAAAAATGATAGATAAAATTGTGGAAGGCAAGCTGAATAAATTCTATAAAGAAAGCTGTTTAATGAACCAGCAGTATGTTCGTGATCCCAATTTAACAATTGCAGATCTGACAAATGAAATGATAGCAAAAATCGGTGAGAATATTATAATTAAACGCTTTGAGCGTTTTAAGATAGGTGAGTGACAGCTTTTGAGTGATCAAAAATACAAAAGAGTTTTGTTAAAAATGAGCGGTGAAGCATTGATGGGCGATCAGGGTTTTGGCATCAGTCCGGAAATGATGAAGTACGTGGCTGCTGAGATTCAAGGTGTTGTTGAACTTGGTGTTCAGTTGGCGATAGTTGTTGGTGGAGGAAATTTTTTCAGGGGAGTTGCTGCAAGTTCATACGGTATGGAAAGAACTGCTGCAGATCAAATGGGAATGCTTGCTACAGTTATTAATTGTTTGGCACTACAGGATGCCTTGGAAAAAAATGGTGTACAAACCCGCATTCAAACAGCCATATCCATGCATGAAGTGGCTGAACCCTATATTCTTCGCAGAGCTGTTCGTCATCTTGAAAAAGGCAGGGTTGTCATTTTTGGAGCAGGAACAGGCAATCCGTATTTTACTACTGATACGGCTGCCGCGCTAAGAGCCAAAGAGATTCATGCGGATGTTCTTCTGAAGGCTACCAAAGTTGACGGATTATTTGATTTGGATCCACAATTAAACCATGATGCAACATTTATAAAAAGCGCCACATATATGGAAGTTATTAAAAGGCAGCTTAAAGTTATGGATATGACGGCGATTTCTCTTGCCATGGACAATAATTTGCCACTTGTAATTTTTAATTTAAATCATAGCGGCAATATAAAAAAGGCCGCTTGTGGAGAAGAAATAGGCACAAGAATCATGTAGTTTTTCAGTCGCCTTTGAGTATTCAGGGTTGCTGACATGCCTTTTGAAAATAATAAAAAGGGTTTGACCTATGATTGAAGAAATACTGCAGGATACAAGAGAAAGTATGTCAAAATCGTTTGCAGCGCTTAAGAATGAATTGATGCGCGTCAGAACAGGTCGTGCTTCTTTGAATCTTTTTGACAGTGTTCTCGTTAATTATTATGGGACTCTCACGCCGATGAACCAGATGGCAACCCTGTCTGTTCCGGAGAGCCGTCTGGTTATCATAAAACCTTGGGATGTTGCTGTGATCAAGGAAATTGAAAAAGCCATATTAAAATCGGATTTGGGGCTAACGCCCTCAAACGATGGTAAAATCATACGTATTCCCATTCCGCCGCTTACCGAAGAAAGAAGGAAAGCGCTTGTTAAGGTTGTACATAAAATTTGTGAAGAGCATAAAATTGCCATACGAAATATCAGGCGGGAATCAAATGAAATGTTAAAAAATCTCAAGAAGGATGGTGATATTTCCGAAGATGAGTCGTTCAGAAGTCAGGATCAGGTTCAAAAGGTAACAGACGAAAGCATAAAGATCATCGATGATATTTACAAACAAAAAGAAAAAGAAATTCTTGAATTTTAATATGTCAACTTATGACATCCCCTTCTTCTAAAGCACCTGATCATGATAAACTCCCCAACCACATAGCCATTATAATGGATGGCAATGGCAGATGGGCAAAAAAACGCGTTTTAGGCCGGATACAAGGTCATGAAAAAGGCGCTGAAACTGTTAGAACCATTATCAGAACATGCCGTGAGATAGGCATCCCGATTTTGACCCTCTATGCTTTTTCTACGGAAAACTGGGGAAGGCCAAAGGTTGAGGTTGCTGCGCTCATGAGCCTGCTTAAAAAATTTCTCATATCTGAGCTTAAACAGATGCATGATAATGATATTTGCCTTAAAGCAATAGGACAGATTGAACGCTTGCCTGAACATGTAGCAGAGGCATTGAATCATGCGGTTGAATTAACAAAAAATAATAAAGGGATGCTTTTAAATTTGGCTTTGAGTTATGGTGGACGGGCAGAAATTATCCATGTGTTAAAAGAGATTGCAAAAAAAGCCAAAAAAGGTTTGATTGATCTTGATGAGATGTCAGATGCCAGCATATCCAAGCTTATTTGTGAACACCTTTATTCAGGCGATATCCCTGACCCTGATCTTTTAATTCGAACCAGCGGAGAGCGACGCATAAGTAATTTTCTTTTATGGCAGATAGCATATTCAGAGATTTTTATAACTGATACCTTGTGGCCGGACTTTGGCAGGGAAGAATTTTTGGATGTTATAAAGGACTACCAGTGCCGTGAGCGCAGGTTTGGTAAAGTTGAAGCTATATAATCATTAAGGCTTATGCATTTAAAACGCTGGATTACAAGTATTGTGGCCCTTCCCTTGTTAATATTGCTCATAAGCAAGGGAGGGGCTTTTTTATTTGCCATGTTTGTTGGCTGTGTCTCGGTGGTTGCTTTAAAAGAATATTATTGTATTGTTTTTAACGCAAATTCGTCTCCATTGCCCAAAGCCATGGTGTTCTTTTTTTTTATATCAGGCTTGTCAATTATTATTGCGTCTTTTGAGGGACTATTTCATGTTGTTACATGCCTGATCGCATTACAGGTTGTTTTTGCAGGTCTATTTTCGATTGTATGGTATGGGTCTGATAAAGATGTATTTGAAAACGTTGCAAAACAGGCTCAAGGGGTTTTCTATGTGCCTTTTTTACTTTCATATATAATCCTTATTAGAAATTCAAACGATGGCATTGTCTGGGTGTTTTTTTTGCTGGTTCTTGTGCTTTCAGGCGATACAGGGGCATTTTATACTGGAACATATTTAGGCAGACGCAAACTTTGCCCATTGATAAGCCCCGGTAAAACCATTGAAGGCGCTGCAGGCGGGTTTGCTGCAATGTTGCTTGCAGGTATTGCATTCAAATATTTTTTTTTGGCGCATCTTTCATGGATTTTATGCGGTTTCTTTTTTATCTGTATCAGTCTTGCATCGCAGGCTGGAGATCTGTTTGAATCTGTTTTAAAAAGAAAAGGCGGTATTAAAGATTCAGGAACAGTACTTCCAGGGCATGGTGGCATTTTAGATCGTATTGATGCCCTTCTTTTTGCCGCACCTGTGGCATATATCTTTAAAACGTATGTTTTATATTAATTATAGTAACTGTTCACAGCTTACAGTTATCGGTTCACGGTTGAAGAAAACAGAAAGTAGAGGAGAATTATGGGGTCACCAGTTGAAATCAATGTCCAAAATGCTTCAATCGTTGCATAGTTCATTGAAAAAACTGTGAACTGTGAACCGACAACCGTGAACAGGTACTAATTATATGTTGTGTAGCTCATGGGTATGAAACAACTTTCCATACTTGGATCAACAGGTTCCATTGGCCGGAATGTTCTCAATATTGTAGACATGTTTCCGGATAAGTTTGGTGTTAAAGCTCTTGCGGCAAAAAATAATATTGACTTGCTGTTGCAGCAGGTGCAGCGGTTTTGTCCTGAAATCGTTTCTGTTTTTGATGAAAAAACAGCTGTAAATTTAATTAAAAGGCTGCCTCCTGATTCAGATGTTGAGATTGTGTATGGTGGTGCGGGTTATCGAGCTGTTGCAACCTGTGATTCTGCAGATGTCATTTTTTCAGCCATGATGGGTGCTTCAGGGCTTATCCCTACGCTGGCGGCTATTGATGCTGGGAAAACAATTGCTCTTGCAAACAAGGAAACCCTTGTAATGGCAGGAGAGATTGTCATGAAGTGTGCGGCTGAAAAAAATGTAAAAATTTTGCCTGTTGACAGTGAACACAGTGCAATATTTCAGTGTATTGCCGGCAACCGTATGGATGATGTGGACAAAATCATTCTGACCGGATCCGGCGGGCCTTTTTTGCGAAGACCGGCGGATACATTTCACTGTATAAAACCTGACGAGGCGCTCAATCATCCAAATTGGCAAATGGGAGAGAAAATAAGTATTGATTCTGCAACGCTTATGAATAAGGGTCTTGAAGTTATTGAAGCGAAACATTTTTTCGGGGTTTCTCTTGACAGGATTAATGTTTTAATTCACCCGCAAAGCATTGTACATTCAATGGTTTCTTTTAATGATGGATCAGTAATGGCTCAGATGGGTATCCCTGATATGAAAGGGGCTATTGCCTACGCGCTGTCA
>JAGVGX010000212.1 GCA_020056865.1 Desulfobacterales bacterium | reverse complement strand
TATTTTCTTCAAGGCAGTGGCTCCAAAACTTATTGGCCGGGTGAAGAAGAAATTGAAGAAAATGCTTTAAAGAATAGCCTTGCAGATAAACCATTAACTGATTTTTTCCCTCTGATAGAAACTGCTATTAAAAATGGTGAAAGATCCAGATTAAATATCTACTGGATCATGATGCAGAAGGCATACGATAGAGAAGAAAAAAAGAATGGGTTTGTTTGTCAAAATTCTCTGGGCTGGTATAAATATTGGGACAGTTGCGCCCGATTCATACTTGGACATTATAATAATTGCCCTAAAGAGAGTGGCGTTGTATCAGAAGTGGGGCATGAAATATCAGGGAATAGAGATGATAATTGGGTGAAACTAAATAATAGATGTTTTAGTGGTGGGCAATACACAATAATATATTCGGAATCATCGAATGAAATCCTACCTGGTGAGTCATATGGTTATGATTATACAAAGATCATAGCCAAAGGTGATAAAATAACAATCCTGTATGATATACCCTCTGGATATACCAATGAAAATGTTAGAATTCTCGCTATCATTTTAACCAGATAAGTGACTTACATTGACAATTTAAACGCGTTGTTTTATGTTGTAATTAAAAAATTAACGTGATAAATTTAATTATCATTAGGGGGTGACAGGAGATGATTAGATTTGCATCAAGAGAGCTTGATCATTGGCTAAAAGGCCCTAACAGAAAACCATTGGTGCTCAGGGGAGCCAGGCAAGTCGGAAAGACATGGCTGGTTCGTGATTTTGCTGAACGACAACATCTTGACCTGATTGAATTAAATTTTGAGCGTTTTCCAAACCTCGCAGATCTGTTTTCCGAAAACAATCCCGAAGAGATTCTGAGAAATATTGAAGCTGAACTGGGGACAATTATTAACCCGGCTTCTTCGCTGCTTTTTTTGGATGAAATTCAGGCTGCGGCACAATTATTTTCAAAGCTCAGGTGGTTCAGGGAGGATATGCCCAGTTTTCCTGTTATTGCTGCCGGGTCATTGCTGGAATTTTCATTAAATAAGTACCAGTACAGTATGCCTGTGGGACGAATTACTTATTTCCACCTTGAACCTATGTCATTTTTCGAATTCATTTTGGCCACCGGCAATGAGGCGCTTCACCGGAAGTTGTTAACCTTCAACCTTGTGCAGGGAATCCCAGGATCATTGCATGAAAAATGTCTGGGCCTGTATCATGACTATTGCCTTGTTGGGGGGATGCCGGAAGTTGTTCGGGAATGGGTGAACACCAAAGATATGAAATCCTGCATTAAGCTGCAACATGACCTTTTAGCGACGTATCGTGATGATTTTCATAAATACGGGGGGGAAATTGAAGCAGTGCTTCTGGCAAGAATCATGCTGTCCGTATCTGAACAACTGGGGAATAAATTCATCTACAGTCGGGTTGATCCATCCAGGAATATGGTCCTGATCAAAAAGGCCCTGGCAATGTTATCCCAGGCAAAAGTCTGTACAAAAGTATTGCATACCTCAGGCAACGGGATCCCATTAGGAGGGGAATCAAACGAAAAGTTCTTCAAATCTTTATTGCTGGATATCGGTTTGATTTCAGTGCAGCTTGGATTGTCATCAACAAAGCCTTCTGAAGTGAAAAATATTATTTTTTCCAATAAGGGTGGATTGACAGAACAGTTTGTGGGGCAGCAGTTACGTGCAGCCCAGAGCCCTTTAACTGACCCACAATTGTTTTATTGGCAAAGGACCGGCGGAAGACTTGGAGAGATCGACTATATGATTCAGCATGGGAATCGCATCGTTCCTGTGGAAGTTAAATCAGGAAAAGCAGGAAGTATGAAATCGCTGCATCATTTTATGGCCGAAAAAGGCCTTGATTTTGCTATACGGTGTAATATCAACCAGATGTCCTTAAAAGATATGACGGTAAAAACAACATTCGGCATACCCGTATCATACCGTCTCCTCTCAATACCGGTTTATCTGACGGAACGTATTGGTGATTTAATTGACATGGCTCAAGAGATTCCGGTGGAAGGATCAGTTGTTGGCAAACGACAGACAGGGGATCAATAATGGTGATCTTTCTTTAAAAAAAGTTGCTCCTTGATAAACCACCCTTGCGGGGCGTGGGTCGCTAACGGCTAATAGCCAAAATGGCGTTTTTCGGTGAATGGTATTTTATTGTTGACCTTCAATTATGAAATTCTTCGGTCATGGCATTGGCGATGCCATCGCTGCTGCGAAGAGTCAATACGTTCGGAAGAAAGAACAGACGACTTTTGATTCACTGGAAAGGGAAGTTTCAGGTGAAAATCAGGTTAACAGTGCCCTGATTGCTTCCAGTTCAGAACGGATTTCATGGATCCTACTTGATTTAGAAGGGGGAGTCTCAGGAGATTTCTTGTTTATATGTTGTCTTGCACCTGGTATGGTAAATTTTTTTTCGTACAATAGATGTTTAATTTTAAGGATGAGCTCGACGTCTTTTTTTCTGTACAATCTTTGCCCTGAATCTGTGCGTTTGGGTTTGATTTGATTAAATTCGGTTTCCCAGAACCGGAGAACAGATGTGGGAACTTCTGCAAGAGAGCTTACTTCTCCTACTTTAAAGTATAGTTTGTCTGGCAGCTTTGTGTTTATGCATGAATTTGTTAACATAAATATCAAAAATATTTATTTTATCCGGGTAGGGCTGCTTTAAACTGGTTTATCAGTCTTTCGGTTATTGTTTTATGTATACCATTTACTGTTTGATCTTCAAGCGTTTTATTATCCGATCTGTATTTTATTCTCAATGAGATGCTTTTTTTGTCAGAGGGTATGGGGTTGCCATTGAATATATCGAATATATATACATCTTCAATCCATTTTTCCTTAAACGATTTAACCTTGTTTAATATCAAGGCCGATTCGATACGTTTATCTACAATCATGGTGATATCTCTTGAAACGGATGGAAATTTCGGCAGTGGATTAAAAAAAACGCAGTCCGGAATTAAGGGGTAAACCTTGCCAAGATTAAGTTCAAAAATAAATGCAGGCTGGGTTAAGTTATAGCTGTTCAATACGCTGCTGCAGACTTCACCAACAAGACCCATATATGTACTGTTTGCAAAAATTTCAGCCGTGCTGCCTGGCTTTGTGTATGTACATAAGTCGTTTGCCAGCATTGTAAACCGGAGGGATGATATGTTGGGATGGGTAATATTCAGAGAATGAAAGAGTTCTTCAACAGCACCTTTGATGTCATAAAAATCGCAGGTTTCTTTTGGCACATTCCATGAAGCACAATGCCTTGTTCCGGTTTGCAGGCCTGCCATCATTTCGATTTCTTGTGGCAGATGTTCGTGTGAGGTGTTGATAAATATTTTTCCTATTTCAAATATGCTAAGATCTTTTGTCTGATGCGACAGATTGCGATGCATGGTTTCAAGCAGGCCGGGTATTAAACTTGATCGCATGACTTCATGGTCTTTTGACAGGGGGTTGATAATACTTACATGGCTTCTTTTGTTATCTTCAGGCTTTAGACACAGCAGATCACATGATTGTTTATTAATAAAACTGTATGTTATGGTTTCGCAAAATCCGAAACCGGTTATGATGTCTTTTATTCGATTTCTAACATGTAACTGATTTAAAGTTGTGCTGCATTTTGCCGGGATAAGCGGGAATGTAATATGAATCTTGTCGTAGCCGTAAATACGGGCGACTTCTTCAATCAGGTCGGCAGGACGATGAATATCGACCCTGAACGATGGAGCGAGAACCGATAGTTTATCAGAGTCAACTTTTGTTACTTTAAATTCAATGGATTTTAATATATTTTCTATGTGGTTTTGATCAAGATCGGTTCCAAGCAGACGATTCGTATCATGGGTGCTTAAAAGGATCGGCATAGGGTCAACAGGGGCACAACAGACATCAACTGTTCCCTTGACAATCCTTCCACAGCCGATTTTTTCTATAAGCATGGCAGCCCTGTTTAATGCATAAATTATCCCTTCCGGGTCGACACCGCGTTCAAAGCGGTGTGATGCATGTGTGCTTAATCCAAGTCTTTTTGAGGTATTTCGGATGCATGCAGGGTCAAAATAAGCACTTTCAAGCAAAACCTTTTTTGTTTTTGTTGTAATCTGAGAATCCAGGCCTCCCATGATACCCGCTATAGCTACAGGTTTTTCCATGTCGCATATCATGAGAATATCGCAAGAAAGCGTTTGCTTTTTGTTGTCAAGGGTCGTAAGCGTTTCATTTTCCAATGCCCTTCGAACAACCACCTTGTGCCCGTGCAGCCTTTCAAAATCAAAGGCATGTAAGGGCTGGCCGATTTCTATCATAACATAGTTGGTGATATCTACAATATTATTGACCGGTTTTATCCCTACGGCAATAAGCCGATTCTGGATCCAGAAAGGGGAGGGGGCAACAACGACATCTTCAATCAGTCTGGCAGTGTATTTCGGGCAATCATCATGGCTTTGAACCATGACTGAACATGAGTTAAACATGCTGTGATCGGGTTCAACCTTGTCCTTATCTTCGAATGTATTTTCCGGTCGGGTTATTTTTTTGTTCGTAAAAGCGGCTATTTCGCGGGCAATTCCGATGTTGCTGAGGCAGTCTGGCCGGTTAGGCGTTAGATCAATTTCAATAATGGTATCAGAAAGCGAAAGCGCATGGGCAAGTTTTTCTCCGGGGACAAGCGTTTCGGGCAAGGCCATAATCCCTTTCTTATCCGTACCGAGAACCAGCTCCGCTTCACTGCAAAGCATCCCTTCGGATGTTTTGCCCCGAATGACGCTTTTTTCAATTATTGTTCCGTTAGGAAGGACGGTTCCAGGAAGGGCCAGAGGAACTATCATATTTTTTTTTATGTTGGATGCGCCGCACACAACATCAACGATCCGGTTTCCGGAATCTACCCTGCACAGGCTAAGTTTGTCAGCATCCGGATGTTTGCATATGTCGATTATACGACTTGTAATGACGGTTTCCAAATATGTATATCTGTCATAAACCGCATTCACTTCAAGACCGGCCATCGTAAGAGCGTTTGCAAGATCAGAGGCTTCCAGGTCAACAGTAATATAATCCTGAAGCCAGTTTAAGCTTATTTCCATATTAAAACTGCCTTAAAAATCTGAGGTCATTTTCAAAATATTTTCGAATATCATCAATCCTGAATTTTAACATGGCAATTCTTTCAATCCCCATACCAAAGGCAAAACCGGTGTATGTGTCTGTATCATATCCGACATTTTCAAATACCGCAGGATGCACCATGCCGCACCCAAGAACTTCAAGCCAACCGGTTTGTGAACAGACCCTGCACCCCTTTCCCCTGCATATAACGCAAAGAATATCAACTTCAGCACTCGGTTCGGTGAAGGGGAAGAAACTCGGACGAAATCTCAGAGATATTTTTTCATCAAACATCTTGTGGATAAAGGTGGTAAGTATCCCTTTCAGATTTCCGAATGTGATGTTTTTGTCCACCATAAGGCCTTCAATCTGGTGAAACATCGGTGTGTGGGTCAGGTCGGAATCGCATCTGTAAACCTTTCCTGGAGCAATGATTTGTACGGGCGGCGGCTGTTTTTCCATGATACGGACCTGAATGGGAGAGGTGTGCGTTCGAAGAACAACATTGTCTGATACATAAAATGTGTCCTGCATATCCCTTGCAGGGTGGTTCTTTGGAATATTCAGGGCCTCAAAATTGTAATAATCTGTCTCAATTTCAGGCCCTTCGCAGATGTCAAAACCCAATGATGAAAAAATATTGCAAATAGTGTTTGATACTTGCGTAATTGGATGCAACGTTCCGTGTGCAGGAATTCTTCCGGGTAAAGATACGTCAATATTCTCAATGATGTCACAGTTTTTTAATGCAAGTTGTTTGATCGCGTCGTTGAATGCGGTTTCAAGGATTTTCTTGGTGTTATTCGCCTTTTGTCCTGCCTGTGGCCTTATTTCCTTTGGCAGGCTGGGTATATTCCTCAGAAACGTGGTGATTATGCCCTTTCTACCTAAATATTGGGTTGAAAGGGCATTGATATGTGTTTCGTCAGAAGCACGTTCTAATTTCTCAAGCGCTTCATTTTGTATGTGTTCTATATCTATTGTCGTTTCCACAAGAATTACAGTGCGTACTTTTCGCTGTTCAGTGCGGTTTTCAAATGTCCAGACGGGTATGCAAAATGATTAGTTTTTTTGAACGGCCAGAGTTGCTATTTGTGAAAAACCTGAAGGATCGGATATGGCTATTTCTGCAAGGACTTTACGGTCAAGCTCAATACCGGCCAGCTTCAAACCATGAATGAATTTACTGTAAGACAGGTTGTTCATATGTGCAGCAGCGTTGATCCTTGTTATCCACAGCTTTCTAAAGTCGCGCTTGCGGGCTTTTCTGTCTCTGTATGCATACATCAGCGCTTTATCTACAGAATCTGCTGCAGTGCGGAACAGTTTGCTTCGGCCGCCACGAAACCCTTTTGCCAGCTTCAACACTTTATTTCTTCGTCTTCTTGCCTTGTAGCCTCTTTTAACTCGCATGGTTATAATACTCCTATTCTTTTCTGAGAAAGATGCCCTACCTGTTAGGAAGAAGCAGCTTGATCTCTTTTACATCGTTTTTATTTATAATATTGGTTTGGCGAAGTGATCTTTTACGTTTTCTTGTTTTTTTGGTTAGAATATGGCTTGCATGTGATTTGGAATAAGCGAACTTTCCTGAGCCTGTTTGTTTAAAACGTTTAGCAGCCGATCTGTTTGTTTTTATCTTTGGCATTTATTGTTCTCCATGTTTGTGTATGTTTT
>JAGVGX010000245.1 GCA_020056865.1 Desulfobacterales bacterium | reverse complement strand
TATACACCGCACCGAGCTTTTTTATGAGAAACAAACAGAATTCTTTTATTCATTCATTATATCCTTAATGACGGTCTGATAAATTGGAGCGCGATTATATTTCATGGCAATAATCTCGGATTAAAGCATCCCGGCTACTTCATCTTGGGCACAGTACGTTTATATTTATTAAAGTGCAGGATAATCCTTGTTACCTCTACAATGCCTTTAAGTATACTCCTCTCAAGGCGAATGCCCAAGTAGTACGCCCGAATCAAATCTAAAGGGCTGTCAGGTAAAAAAATGTACCGCTTAATTCCTCCATATGAGCGTTCTTTTACAAAAAGGCGGACAATGGTAAAAAACCTGTCCAGAGGAATATCGGTCATAAGCGGGGCTTTTTTCAGTGGCCCAGGGTTGTCGGGTATATCCATGACGATGTTATCAAAATCCTCAACATTAATCCCTTTTCCTTTTGCGTAATTCCAGAATTCTGTACCGGGGAAAGCAGTAGAAATATACGGGCATGGAATCAAAAAAGGAGAGTAGCGATAACTCCGAATAAATTTTAGCGTTTCAATCAGATTATCTTCCGTCTCGTTTGGGTTTCCCAACATGAATGAACCCATGGTCGGAATGTTGTAACGATTAGCAAGTTCAATGGCGCGGCGGTTATCCTCTATAGTGGTGGTTCGTCTTTTAAGATATTCAAGTATGTGGGGTGAACCGGATTCCATTCCAATTCCGGTTATGACAACATTCATTTCTTTCAGCATCTTCATCGTAGCATTATCAATAATGTCTGACCTGACTAAACACATGAATTTTACTTTTTTATTAATTCCTTTTTCGACTATAAACCTATGAATTTGTGACAGCCGTTTTTTGTCGGCAATAAAAAGGTCGTCAAATATATGTATTATCTCAACGTTATATTTTCCTATAAGAAGTTCAATTTCTTCAATCACACGTTCAGCTGAAAATGACCTGAATTTTTGCCAGTGAATTCTGGTTGAACAGAATACACAATTAAATGGACAGCCCCTGCTTGTTATCATGGTAAGAGTGCGTCCCAAATGGTACGGTATAACCTGGCGTTTAATTAGATAATAGTTAAGATTGGCAATTTCCCGATCTGGAATAGGAATACTATCTAGTTGGATAATGAGAGGACGTGGCTTGGTAAAAACCGTGCTTCCTTTTTCGTTGTAGCATACACCACGAACACTTTTGAGAGTGTCAGGAGAAAAATTCTCAAGTTGGGTCAATTCGAGCATTGTCTCTTCACCTTCGCCAATTACACCAAGATCAAAAGGCTCCGGGAGCACACGGTAGGTTGTAATATGCACGCCTCCCAATATAACCGGCACATTCCCTTGTGATTTTACAAACTCCGCAAACCGAATTGCGTGTTTTATATCCTGGGTTACTGCGCCAATTCCTACCATATCGGTTGGTTTATAATCTCGATATATATCCTGACAATTTGAGTCAAGCAGTGTTATTTCCATGGGAGCACCATATTGTTTTAGGTGCCCAGATATCGAAGCAAGCCCAAGAGGAATAGTACCCTGAAAAAATCCTTGACTTATATTTACCAGCGTTAAACGTTTCATAAAGACATCCTTCTGCCAAATACGAGCATCAATGTTAGTTAGTTTCCGTGTGCATATTTAATTTTTAGCCACTGTTCAAATAACCATGTCCTCGTTACCGG
Source organism: Desulfobacterales bacterium (assembly GCA_020056865.1). Next base: position 1,303 of record JAGVGX010000245.1, on the reverse strand, counting down.
GGTTGTAATTGCTCCTATTCCGAGTGTTAAGGCGAAAATAGCGATTAAATATAGCAACATCATAAATTGAGGTATCGGGCCGCTAATAAGTATTCGACCAAGACCGGCAACAGATATACATGACGCAAGCGGAAGGCAGACATCCTGCCAATACCAGCGCCATTTTTCCTTACGTAATAACCTACGGTGCATTATTGGAATTTCAATAAAGAACAATCCTGTGTGTAGAACCAGCCAGGCAATAGCTGCGCCAATAGCGCCATAGTGTGTTGTCATATAAATAATTAGCGGCACAAGCAGAATCACCGCAATAGCATTTTTATAAACGGATAATCTTGTCCAACCAAATGCCAATTGCAGTGCATAGGGGAGATTCATTAATCCGTTAAGTGCCGTGCCATAAATCAGAATGCTTACTATGAGATGAGTTTTTTTCGCCGTTGTAGGGTTCTGTGTCCAGATAAGGAGAATTTCATGAGAAAAAAAAGCAATAACAATAGCGACAGGCAAAATCAGAACGGCAATAAACTGGCAACTTTTATGATAGAGTTGTTTCAATCCTTTCTGGTCACCTATAGAAACTAATTGTGTGAATCTTGGATAAATACTGTAAAAAACCGGGGTAAAAAGGCGTCCAAGGCTCATCGCGACCACACTGGCCAGCATGTAATAACCAAACATCTCAAGGGAAAGCATCTTGCTTAATATGATCTTATCCAATTGAGTAAGAATTACCGCGAGGATAGAGATTCCACTCATTCCAGCAGCAAACCTCCAAATGCCTTTGAGAAGTTGTTTTTGAAAAATAGCTCTTTTTTCACCAAGTGGCAATCTGCGCCAGAGAAACAGCGCTAAAAGAAAGGTGTTTATTGTGCTGATAACGATTTGCCATAAAAAGAAAGCCTGAATTGTTGGAGAGATCAACCACAAGATCAGAACGGCTCCGGCACCACGTAATGTGCTCATGCTTATATTGATCACGTTAAGCAGAACTTGTTTCTGTAGCCCCATAAGCCCCCCAGAGTAAAATCCGATCGGCATTTGGAGTGCTATTACAAATCCCATGATTAAAAGCGCCTGTTCGATGGTTTTGGGAGATAACTGACCCGCTTTGATCCAGTGATGCGCAATCAACGGTGATAATGATACGACAATAATTCCAACGAAAATGGCAATACCCCAGTAAATCACTTCCAAGGTACGGACAAGATTGCGCATTTCTTGTTCCCTGCCCGATAACACGGAGAGGCGCGCCATTTCCCGGTTTAGAGTGCTACTTAGCCCTATATCTAAAAGGCCAAAT
>JAGVGX010000276.1 GCA_020056865.1 Desulfobacterales bacterium | reverse complement strand
TGGAGGATGAAACACAGGTCTTCATAAACATATATTTTTTCTCAGGGGTGGGTCAGTTTTGGACGCCGATAGTGGGTCAATTTTCAATGCCTATTGACAGTCGTTTCATCCTGTGTGTACAAAGGAAAATCAACAAATGGCAATTCTTGCTGAGGCTCATCGTCAAATATATAAACGCGTCCCACAAAATGTTCAAACATTCTTCCTGAACGGCCTTTTATATTATTAAACGTGAAGTAATCTAATTTCGCTCGAGCTATCTTATTTTCATAAATGACAACATTTTTCGCTTTTGTATTTACACCCTCAATAAGAGTTGATGTGCAAATAAGAAAAGAGATTTTTTCATCATTAAATAATCGAACCATTTCTTGTGCAATTGACCGAGGAAGAGGACCATAATGCAAACCAACCCCTTGTTTCAAGGCTCTTGGAAGAACCCAATCAGGATGAAATTCACTTTTCAACCAGTCAGCAACTATATTAGCATGCAAATAGTTAGCAGGTGGAGTGTTACCAATGAGAAGTGCTTCGGCCACTTCATAAACTTGTGGTATTGATTTGCAATAAATGAGCGTTTGTTCTGTAATTGAGCTACATATTTCAACCAATTTATTGAGGCGGTCTTCCTTTGATGATGGGTATAGATGAACTGTTTCCGTAATGACTGTATTAAAATCAGTGCTTATAAATTCAAAATTAAATCTTTTTCCTGCTCCATCACTAATACTTTGTATATTTGGACCCAGCATGTAAAATTGAGCTTTTTGTTTCTTGAAAAGATAATAAAAAGCCTCATTAAGTGCAATTACTCGATTATCTTCTTCATTTTGGCCACCTATTTTATAAAACTCATCAATAACGAAAAAGTTAATTTTAGGAAAGTTATCTTTATAGGCAATTACTCGCTCAGGAGTGAAAATAAATATGTTCTTTCCTTCAATACTGTTTTGCGATGGATGAGCAACAATATTATACAAGGACGAAAACTCTTGTGTAAGTCTTCGTCTAGTTTCGTCAATAAGTGCAAGAGTTGGAACAACGATGACAATATTCTGAAATATTTCATCGGAAACTAACGCATCAATAATTTTACTTTTACCAAAACTAGTTGGAGCACTGAGAACAATATTTTTACCCTCAAGTATTTTCCTGTAAATTGGTAATTGTTCTTGGTGAAAGACAATGTCGTCAAGATTTTTTGGACGATGATATTCGAAAGCAATGGTATCTCTTAAAGACAAAATATCTTTATCAAGATAAGGAAACAACCCAACCTCACGAACCAATGAATGCAATATCAATAATGTTTTCGAAAACAATTGACTATTCTCCAAGGATCGTAAGACGAGTTCTTTCGCAATCATCGAATCTGGATCTTTATTGACTTCGTTAGCAACTGCCTGAAGAATTTCGAATTGTTTAATCTCTATCTCACTCTTGCTATTTTTTAATATTACAATAGCTTCGTATGAATTCATATTGTTTGCCATGCTTTCAGTTTAGTATCAAGAGTGGAAACAAGTTCAGCTTTATTTTCAATTGGAAGTAAAAATAAATGGAAACTAACCGGAGGTAGATCTTTAAATTTTTTTATAAATTTTAAATAATGACCGGTAATTTCTTTATTAAAAGCATCCTTATATTCATCACAAATAGATTTATATTGTTTTACAGTGTTACTTTCATACGTTAATAGAATAGGAATTCGAATTCTTTTGAAGATATTATCCATTGAATTCCTTTTGGAAATAATCTTCTGAACTTCATTTGCATGTGGGTCTGAGCCATCCAGTTTATTGCTGATAAGCACAAACTCATCCCTCAAAAAATCAACTTTTAAATGTTCTTTTAGCTCTGAAATGACATCACGGATGGCCCGCGAAATTTCATCATAAAATTTGACTTCTCCAATCCAAAGTTCAAGATTACTAACGGGGCCAACAACATGAACACAGTCAAAGCCTTTCACTGTTTCATTATGGGAGGATTTGTAGTAAATTTTTGATATAGCCGGAACGGAATTAAAAACTGAACGAATAGCAGCATGTAAGAATATTTCGCCAAATTCACCCCGATTTTTGAATTTTTCTGTTTTATATACTAGCATGGCTACCTTTTTTAGACTATCAACTGCATTCGCATGTATTAAACCATCACGTTCTTTGCTATTAAGAGAAAATTCTGGTAACCATTCCATTATGTAGTCGATAAAAGCATTTTTTCTCCAAACGCCTCGTTCATATCCTACACAAAGACCTGATTTACCTTTATCGCTTAAGTCTTGAACCCTTATTTCCCAAAATTTATTTGGTTGTGGTAATGAATTCATGATAGCACTTTAAATATTTTAGTAAAAAGCTTTCAAAGCTTCTTCATTTAATATTATTTTCATAATATTCTTCTTATCACACTTCATAATTTTAATAAAGTCCTGTTTATTTTATAAATCTGTTTTGCTCCCCATGATGGTCATGCCCCCATCCTCCAAATATTTATCGCCTCCACTACCCATATAATGAAGTAGAGCGCACCTCTGCGCATAATTATTTATACCCCCCACCCCCTCTTTCCGCAACTTCACTGAAACAATCCATTAACAAAACCCATAAACCAGCAACAAGGGCGGTGAGCTATCCAGGCTCCCGCCTTTTTGCTTTTGAAAAGGAGGTACAACAATGAAAAAGAAATGCCCTACCAGTAGTTTGCCATCAATCCAGGAAAATCTTTTTGAAATCCCGCAAGACAAACCCGTCAGTAAGTTCATTTCCGTCTATCGTGTTTCCCTTGTCAAAGATAGAAGTGTTTCTTTTGAGAAGCGCACCCTCTCAAATTCCGTACAGGCGCGACCAATTTTTCGAAAACTGATTGAGGAGTACGGACAGCCAGACAGAGAACAGTTTTGCGTTTTACTGCTCAATGCCAAGAACGAAATTATAGGGTTGAATATCGTTTCTACAGGCTGTCTAACTTCGACGACAGTTCATCCTCGTGAAGTGCTCAAACCCGCAATAATAGCCAACTCGTCAGCGATGATACTCTGTCATAATCATCCGAGCAATGATCCCGAACCTTCTCAAGAGGATATTGCCGTAACCAAAACCATTGTTCAGGCTGCAAAAATAATGGGGATACTTGTGCATGAGCATCTTATCATAAACATGGATGATGACAGGTATTACAGTTTTGCAGATCATGGGCTTATTCAAAGTGCATATGACGCGATAGCCTGAAGCAAAAAAACTTAATCATTTATCAGAAGCCATTTTGCCCCGCCGGCAAATGGTTTTTTTGTTTTGAGAGGAGGTGAAAATCATGGCCTATACGCCGGAATTAACTTTGAAGTCGTCAAGAATGCTTCGTAGAATTTCATGGGGTCTTGGCGTGCCAATGACAAAGGGTATCGAAATCATATTCGATTTTTTGCCACAGATCCTGGACCGAAACAAGGTCTGTCAGGGATGCCGGGATAAATCAAAATGTTCAGAATGCTCGTTCAACAATCAAAGTCAAAATGAAAAGGAGGTGATTGCACAAGAATAAATCATTCAGAATATAGCCGGTGATCTTTGATCGCCATAATCCAATGAAAGCTCGGTGAGCATAACGCTTGCCGGGCTTTTGTCGTTTCTTAACCCATAAATTAATCAGGAGGACACAATGAACAGAGAATTATTAGAAAAACCTTTCGAACCAAATCAGATCAAACAGCGCGAAGGGAACTTTGGCCGGACGCTCGACTACATTGAAGGTCATTCCGTGATCCAAAGACTTAACGACGCATTTGCGTCGGAATGGAGCTTCGAAATCCTTGAACATAAAATCTTGGAAAATTCGGATGAAGTCATTGTTCTGGGTAAACTGACCGCCGGTGAAATTGTGAAATCACAGTTTGGATCGAGCAATATCACCAGAGCCAGGGATACAAAAGCGATTATTTCTCTTGCAGATGATCTTAAATCAGCCGGGACCGACGCGCTGAAGAAGTGTGCCACGATGCTCGGTGTCGGTTTACATCTTTACGGGAATGGTCAGGCAAAGGGAGGTTCCGGTCAAAGTGGCAACGGAAACAGCAATGCCGGCGACAATAACAGCAACGGCGGCGGGAATGGTTCCGGTAATCAAAACGGAAATGGAAACCGGCTTACCGCAAAACAGCATAACTACCTCCTCAAGATTGCTGTAGAGAAAGGGATAACACAGAGCGCTCTCAATCAAAAGTGCGTTGAAGCTTATGGCACTGTTGCAGCGCATTTGTCAAAATCAGACGCTTCTTCTGTCATCGAGGAATTGCTGGCAGCATAAAAATCATCCGTCGTTAAACCAACCAGAGGGAAGGCATGAAAGTGTCTTCCCTTTTTACATTCTAACCATGGAGGTAAATCATGCCTATTACCCAAGCGTTACAGGAGCTCAAACAAGAACTCCACATTTCCCACAGCCAGATTTTTACTTATCTGAACTGTTCTCTGAAATACAAATTCATGTACGTTGAAGCACTTCACCCGGAACGCACCAGCGTCGCCTTATCATTCGGATCAGCCATTCATGCCGGCGTCGAGAGGTATTACCAGGTCTTAAAGGATAAGAGCGTTTCCGAGCCTCTGGGCGTGCTTCAGGAGCTTTTCGAGGATCATATCAATCTGGAACTCGATCATACGGACATTCCTATCATCTATAAGAAAGAAACGCCTGACCGGAAGAGCGTCATCGAAATGGGTAGGGCAATGCTCAAAGCGTTTTACGAGAGTGTAGATCTTACAGGTTTTGAGATTGTGGCAATCGAGGTTCCCATGTCGGCTATTCTTTACACCGACGAAAAAAAAGCCACGGATATGAAGGTTATCGGCGTGCTTGATCTGGTCCTGAAGAATGACCAGGGCATAATTGTCGCGGTGGATAACAAGACCGCATCCAAGCCTTATGCACAGGCTACTGTTGACGACGATATTCAGTTGACCTGCTATTCGTATCTTTTGGCGTCCAACCGATATGTATTCCCAACCGCAGATGTTCATTGCCGACTGGATGTATTGAGAAAACTTAAAACTCCCAAGCTGGAGCATTACTCGACAACCCGTACCTCTGAACAGCGGAAACGATTTGCAAAGCTGGCCAATGCTGTTCTGGCCGGCATTGATGCAAGGGTATTCATTCCCTGTAAGAGCTGGCTTTGCGGTGATTGTCAGTACATCAGCGCATGTAAATCCTGGTAGTCAATTCAAACCCGAAAACCCTGGTCGCCGTTATGGTAGCCGGGGTTTTTCATTATTTTTATGGAACCTGCCCATAGTGGATACTTGTGAGGAGCAAAACAATCAACAGCCCTATATGGGGCGAAAGGAGAACCTATGGAGTATTTAGGCTGGATCGCCATGATTTTGGCGATGATTGGCACTTTTACAAACGCTAAAGGTATCAGGAGTTGCTTCTATGTGTGGATAGTCAGCAACGCCCTGTTTTTGGCACTCAGCGTTAATTTAGCATCTTGGTCACAGGCCGGGTTGTTTGGTTTCAACCTGTTCATGTGTGTCTACGGCCTGAATAAGTGGCCGAAGAAACGCAAGAAGGTTTCTGAAACATCACAGATCGCAGATAACGGTGCCACCACGGCACCGTAATGCGACAAGCAGGTTCCAAGCCCTGCTATACCACAACCTGTCAGCAGGCCGACAATAATATCCAATCAGGAAATAAACACCTGTTCTGTTTTTAATACAATCTAACATAACTACTAAAAGGAGATCGTACCATGAGAGAGAAAATTATATTGGAAAACGCCATTAGTAAAGTGCATGAAATGTCCGCCAGCAATTACGACATGATCGTACCTGTTCGGGACATGTCTTTTAACAGCCTTACACAAATTGACATAGCGGGGCAATCGTTTGGTGTTATGCCAAGCGCTCAAAGACTGTTTGCCAACCGTTTGCATGTACCGCATTCCTATCTTTCACGCTGTTCCAGTCAATTACAGGCTGATAATCTTAATTATTGGATCAAGGAGGAAGTCAAGAACCGTCAGACACTGTTCTGCCGGTTTGATGGAAACAATCTGCGGGCGGTCTTTACAGAGCGGTATACAGCAATCGACCATATGGAGGTGCTCACGAAGATGCTTGATTATGGTTTCAATCCTTCCGCAGAAGTGCATTTTGCTCTGGACAATGAAATGATGGTGCTCAAAGTTCCCGAATACGAACGGATGTTCCGTTTGTCAGAAGATGACATGATCGTGCCTGGCATATGTCTTTCCAATTCTGAAATTGGTCTTATAGCCTTGTCAATTGAAGCTTTCTATTACAGGCTGGTGTGTACAAACGGCATGATAGCAAAGACCTCTGTGGATGCCAGATACAAGCACATTTCGCGTAAGATAATGGATGAGTTTCCCAAAGTCCTTTCCGGCGTTGTCAGTCAATCACATAACGGTCAGGAGCAGTTCAGAATATCCGCTCAAACGCCAGTGTCTAATCCTGAAAGCAGCATCGAAGCGTTCGGGCGTCAGTTTTCAATTTCCCTGGAAGAGGTTCAGATTGTCAAGCAAGCGTTTTTTCTGGAACAAGGGGCAACTATGTTTCACGTAATTAATGCATTCACAAGGGCTGCCCAGGACCCTTCATTGACAGCATCAGGTGCCTATCGGCTTGAGAAAGCCGGAGGTACTATTCTTTCCATGGTTAAGCATTAACAAATAATTATTTGCCGGCAACAACAAACTGAAAGCTCTCATGGTTATCCAATCGTGAGGGCTTTTTGCATTTATGAAAGGAGGACAAAATGAACATCGGAATTGTGGGAGCTCGAAAATATCTGGACAGACAGGCTGTGATAGCTCTTGTGAACACGCTTAATGCAGAGGCGACCATAATAACCTCAAAATGCAAGGGGGTCTGTGCATGGAGCATCGAGGCTGGAGCGGAAAGAAATATGAAGGTCGAGATTTACGCGCCGGATCTCAAAGACATACGCTCGTGGTTCGATGTACAGAATAGGTACTATCAGCGCAACCGACAGCTTGTGGATGCCTGCGATATTCTATATGCCTTTGTAAGCGGTGATGGTCTTGTTGGTGGAACTCTCTTTGAAGTGGCATATGCTATAAAGCAGGGAATACCTGTTCAGCTTCACAGGGAGAACGGAAGTATTCAAACAATTTATCAGAACCCATTTCCCTTTATGAACCCACCTGCATTTTTGGATAACTGGCAGGCATTTTTTAGACAAGCATTGTCATAAGCGACAATATTGAAAGGAGAAAATTCTATGGATGATTTCACAGACGATATTAATGATGATTACGACGGAGGAGATGACTTCACGGACGAAACGCCGGAAGAAGAACATGCCGACGAGGAACACATAGAGCAGGAAATTGAAGAGGCGCACTTCGAAGCGCCTTCCTGGGAGAGCATAGCTTTTTTTGGGGCTATGGCTGAACAGATTTCTGAAGATGAAAGAGAGCGTTTAAGGATTGAGCGCGAAATGAATAAGGATGAAGATGAGGAAAATATTTAATTTATAAAAAAGATCGTCCACATCGTCCAACTTATTGTATTCACAGTATAGAAATTCCGAAACTGTCAGAAGAATATCCTTCACATTAAAATTATTTTTGCTTTTTTCAAAATAAATCACTTTTCTTTAAAATCTGCCTAATCGAGCATAACTCGCTGTATTTTTTGTTTATAAGCATTATTTCCCTCCAAAATGAATAATGTAACCTCCGTAATAGTAGGGAACGATCATTCCCGGAATGAAAATTTCAAGGAGGTCATTATGAAAAAGGAAAATTATTCAATCGGTGATGCAGCCAAAATGGCTTGTGTCACTCAAAAACAAATCCGGAATTGGGAAGAAAAGGGATACATTCCCGAAGCTGAAAGGGTGGTGTCCGGAAATCGCGCTTACCGCAGATTTTCAACATCCCAGGTTGAAACCATGCGCTTAATCAAAGAATATCTTGATGCAGGTTTTACCCTTAAAAGTGCCGTTCAAAAAGCAACCGGCGCGACTTTATCAAAAATGGAGGTGGTTAATAATGCGCAGTAAAAACGAGAATAAAAAGCTGTGTCCTTTTATAAACAATCCCTGCGTGACGAACGAATGTGCCATCTTCAATGAGAAATTCGAGCGTTGTGAGTGGGGTTTGATGGCTTATAATTTATATCTTCTTCAGGAACGGCTCAAACAGCAATTAGATCCCAATCGAAAGTAAATGTGAAAAACCCGCCTCTTAACCGGGGCGGGCGCTTTTTAGCAACAATCAACTAAAGGAGGCATTATGTAAAATGAATAATATTTGTATCGACAGAATACCAGAG
>JAGVGX010000224.1 GCA_020056865.1 Desulfobacterales bacterium | reverse complement strand
AGCTGCCGGCATTAAACATGAATCTGCTCAGGTATTATGCAGCCGTTATGTTAAAAATGGATTTTTTTTAAGGTTAAAAAAAAATTTCTATGTATCGACCGGAAACTGGCCACATTATAACCGTGAAGATTACTTCAAAATAGCCAATTATCTCCAGGTCCCTTCGTATGTTTCTTGTGTGACAGCGCTTTCATTTTACGGGATTACTACCCAGGTGCCAAGAGACTGGTATGATAACATTTCTGTTAAGCGATCTGTCAAATTCGATGCAAAAGGCGTTGCGTTTAATTATTACAAGTTTAAAAAAGAATATTACTTTGGATTTGTTAAGCACGAAGATCTTTTTATTGCTACGAAGGAAAAGGCGTTTGTTGATACAGCGCACCTGTGCGCGTTCGGGAAATATTCCATGGACTGGCATGCTTGTGACCTAAAGATGCTGGACAAGAAGCTGCTTACCCATATCATGGCCATTTTCCCTGAAAAAACACAAAAAAACATCAGGGAGCTATGCAGGATTTAATCATGCAGGAACGATTTGAGCTTGAAGTTCTCGACAGGCTCAACAGCGGTAAATTTCTCACAAATATTGTCTTTTGCGGCGGGACCATGTTACGTCTGTGCCATAACCTCGACCGATTTTCCGTTGATCTGGACTTCTGGGTTATCAAGGAGCTGGAACCTGGGTTTTTTGAGAAAATGAAGGCTTACCTTGCAAAACATTATGACATAAAAGACAGCGCAAGGAAATTTCATACCCTTGTTTTTGAACTCAAATCGCATACGTATCCGAGAAGCCTGAAACTGGAAATTCGCAGGCAAGTCAAAAAAATCAACGTGGAACAGTTAATCGCTTACAGCAAATATGCAAATACGCAGATTTTTTTAAGGGCCGTATCCTTGAGCGACATGATGGCGTCAAAGCTTGAGGCATTTCTGGATCGTCAGGAAATCAGGGATGTCTTTGACATGGAATTTCTGCTTAAGAAAGGTGTGCCGCTTCAGGCATCTGATGATACGCGAAGACAGGTTCTCAGGCGTATTAATGCTTTTTCCAGGAAAGATTATACAGTCAGGCTTGGCTCATTATTAGAAAAAGAACAACGCCAATATTATTCTGTTGAAAATTTTAAGATATTAAAAGGGGCATTATAGAAAAATGCTGTCTGAACCTATATCGCCGTAAGTTTTATATGAGAATACAGGAGACAGGAGTCAGTAGCCAGAATAAACATGGTATTTGTTTTTCTTCTGTATTCTGACTCCTGTATTCTCATATAAATTCCATATATGTGACAACAGAGATAAAAAAATGCTTTGAATTCTCAATAGCTTTATATGCGTTTTGATTCCCTTTCATGTACCAAATAAGGACATCCATATCGATAACCATTTAGAATCTTCCTTTTCTTAATCCTCGGACATACTCATCGACGTTTTGGACCAAATCGTTATCTTTCCAGATTCCAAACAATTCGTTTGTTGTGTTTTGTTCATTTTCCCAATCGTAGGGAATAAGTTTTGTGCAGGGCTTGCCGCGAAAGGTTATTACAACCTCTTCGCCCCTATTGACCGTATCAAGAAGCGCCTTTGGATTAAATCTTAGGTCTTTTGCCGTTGCTTTCATGGTTCACCTCCTTTGTCATAGTTTACACTACGAAATATAAACTATGGAAAAGCCCATGTCAATAAGCTTCTTATCCGCTATAGACAAAAACAACTTATGTGTTTCATGGCAGCGAACACAGAATTGAGCCAGCGGCGGGTGTTCTTTCCAGGCGATTGGCTCCGATGATTTGTTGGGCCTATTCTGGAACAATTCGATATTCATCCTTTTTCTCATCATATTCGTACTTGAAACCCTCCTGTTTCAATAATATCTTTGCTTCTTCAATATCATATTCAACATCATCTTGTACTTCATCCATGGCCTTTGCAAGCCCTTGATCTAAAATTAAGCCTTCAATTTTTCTAAATGTGTCAAGGTCGATCACAACATTTTTAATTGCCCCGCTTTCATCGGTAATGTATGATTTTTTTATTTCCATAGAACCTCCTAAGTTATTGAAATATATTTATTATCCATTCATCAAACAGGTGGATAGGCTCAATGAAGATTGAAGGATATCAACAAGCGTACAGATTACTTTAATGTTTGATTTATTCATAGCCATGAATGCCACTCTCTGCATCATCAAGGATAAATGTTTCCAGAAGCTCAGGCACTTCCATTTTAAAGGTTTTCATGGTTTATCTCCTTTTATTTATTTGCGGAGCATATATAAATAAAACTCCATGAAAAATCCGGAAAAGGCCCTGTGAAAGATTTAAAATAATATTATCACATATAAAGCTATATTGTAAATAGTGCCCATATATAAGGTCTTTTTGCCGTCCTTGTCATCCGTGGATTCATACATGTTCGCCAGTAACTGCTCAGGAGCCAGAAATAAAATTCCGGCTTGTGTTGCCCCGCCTTTTTGTGCCAATCGTGCGCCCAGCAAGGCCAGTAAAGGAGAAGCCCAGGACTTTTTCCAGTAAGTTTAATTCGTCAAGGACGTCCCTAAATTAATTCGTCAAGGACGTCCCTAAATTCCTCCCAAAACCAACAAAAACCTTGGTAAATGCAACTTTTAACAAGGTGTTCGCAAAAGCAAAAACCGGCTCGGCTTTGGGTGTCAGCCTGTATGCGATCGTTATGTGCTATTTTACTGGTGGTATACTAAGATCTTTACAAATTTTCTTTACCAAAATATCTCTAATTTCATTATGTCTTGGAACAGCTGACCTTTTATTCAATGTTGGATTATGCCACCATGAATAACGACCACCTTCCCTTAAAAATTCGCAACCATTATTGCGAAGATATTTAAGTAATTCTTTTCTTTTCATAAAGCAATTTGTTCTTCTTGGTAATCATTGCCTGCTGCTATTAATGCATCATTCCGATTAAAATCCAAAGCTTCTTTTAATGTTATTTTTAAACTTTCCAATAATTCTTCATGAGTTCGTTCCTGGCAGTTAACCCCAGAAACCTCTGATATCCAACCCACCCACCAGTTCCCATCTTTTTTTGTGACGGCAGTATATAGATTGTTCATAGGTATACCTCCAAATAAATTTGATAATCATTATGCACCTAACGAAAAATTTGAGGAGTGAGCGCACGGTATGACCTACGAAGACCGCAAGTTATTCGCATCCCCTCCAATGGCATGTTGGGCCGCAAACGTAGACCAGGGTTTGATCTTTTTTAGCGACGGGCCAAGAGTGTGCTCTGCAACCTCCGTGTCGTGAGCAGCCTGAGCTCTCAACCAATAGCCGTTAGAAAGGCCAAAGAACCGACACAGCCGTAAATCGGTATCAGCTGTGATCGAACGCCTGCCCGCAACAATCTCACTGATACGCTGAGCAGGAACGCCAATTTCCTTGGCCAAACGGTACCGGCTAAGACCCATCGGTATTAGAAACTCCTCCAGGAGGATTTCGCCTGGAGTAATAGGCTCAAGCTTGCTCATAATGGACTCTCCCTTAGTGGTAATCGACGATTTCAACATTTTCTGCACCCGCATCCGTCCAGCAAAAACAGACACGCCACTGATCATTGATACGAATGCTGTATTGACCGGAACGATCACCCTTGAGTGCTTCAAGGTGATTACCGGGCGGCACCCTCAGATCATCAAGTCGACCGGCGATATCGAGCTGTCTAAGCTTACGCCGCGCCACCTTAGCGATGTTCACGAACTGCCTGACACGCCGGCCTTTTGAGAGTGCTTCGGTGTATTCACACTTGAATGATTTAATCATGTTGTTGTATAGTAACGCATCTCGTGACTAACGTCAAGCGTGATTACGGATGCCCAACAACGATGCAAATCAGCGTAATCTGTGAAATCTGTGGATTAAAACTCAACCTGCCCGTTTTTGTATTGATACCCTTTTAGGCAGCCGAGCAATGCCAATAACGGAGAAGCCCATGACTTTTCCCAGTAAGTTTAATTCGTCAAGGACATCCCTAAATTCCTTACAATTCCGGGCACTATTTAAAAAATCTTATGATCTTCCTTTAAACATTTTAAGAATATGCTTTGCTAATGAATCTCTTATTTCGCTATGTCGGGGAACTGGTTGCGATATTTTCGTTTCAGGATTCTGATACCAGTCATGTCTGCCGCCATGACGAATAAAAATGCATCCCATTCGCTCAATTGCACGGATTAAATCTTTGCGCTTCATGCAACACGAAGCTCCCCGACTTGAATAACGTAAGGTATCGTTCCATTGGTTAATTCTTCATATATGTCTTTCAGATTTTCCTTTAATTCATCAAGAGTTTCCCCTTGTGTTTTATAATCAGGAAACTCATCCAGCCAACCAACGAACATATCTTCGTCTTGATAATACATAAATTTTTTTGTTTCCATGAAGATCACCTTTATTATCGTTTGAAAGTTACTTGACAATTTATAGGATTATTTTCATTAAAACTCAACCCGCCCGTTTTTATATTGATACCCTTTTATATGAAAATAGGGTTCGAGGATTCAAGGATTCGAAGGTTCAAGTGTTTTAAAACGCCTTTCACTTGACCCCTTGCTCTTTTAAGTTAGCGCTTATGTCCCTAATTCAACAGGACTCACAGCCTTTTCTTCCACAATAATTAGCATCCTGTAATCACCTGGTGAAACTTCTTTCGGAAATTCCAAAAAGAGGTTCACTTTGCGGTCATTCCCCACCCTTGCGGTTGTTTCTATAGTTCTCATTATTTACCCCCTTAGTTAATTCAGTTTAAATGTAACGCTTTCAGCAAAGATTATCAACTGATTTTTCAAAAGAAAGATTTCGTCATCCGCCTTCGCGGGGGTAAACTCCGCCGGTAATTCCCCCCTATCGACAATAATCCATAATTAGGGAAAATGGTCTTGACAATATTCCAGTAATATGGATAATAAGCGCCATGAAACGATTAATTGGCAGATATATATTTGATCCTGAAATGACAGCGGGGAAGATGATCTTTCTGACTGGTCCCAGGCAGGTGGGAAAAACCACTTTTGCTCAGAAATGGCTTGAGTCAGTCGGCTCGAAAGACACATACTTTAACTGGGATGACCCATCGTTAATGGCAGAGTACAAGAAGAATCCGCTCTATTTTCGGAACATTATCGATGAAAAATTCAAGAACGATCCTGTTCCTTTCGTGTTTGATGAGATTCATAAACATACGGAATGGAGGAATATTCTTAAAGGTTTTTATGACATTAATCGCGAAAAAATGCAGCTTCTTGTTACAGGTTCCGCCAGGTTAGGTTATTTTCAAAAGTCCGGAGACTCACTGATTGGACGATACTTTTCCTATCAGCTTTTTCCGCTGGGACTTCCTGAGGTCACGGCTGATTTTTCTCATATTCTCGACAACGGCGAGATTTTTGCCGACGGCAGCCTTTTGGCAGGACGCGCGAGGGAGGCTAAAACGCAGGGAGCGAATGAAGCCCTTGAAAACCTGTTGAAATTCGGAGGATTCCCGGAGCCGTTTCTCAGGGGCACAGAAAAGTTTCATCGAAGATGGCAGAATAATTACAGGAACCTGCTGACAAAAGAAGACGTGCGTGATCTTTCACGGATTGCAGACATTAAAGGCCTTGAGACGCTCGTGGAAATCCTTCCTGCAAAAGTCGGCTCTCAGATTAGCATCCCGTCATTGAGCGAAGACCTGGGGAAAAAATACGATACCATAAAGAACTGGATAGATATATTGCAGGGTCTTTATCTGGTTTTTACACTGCGTCCCTGGCATAAAAAAATAGCACGGGCAATAAAAAAGGAGCAGAAACTCTATTTCTTTGGCTGGTCAATGCTGTCTGAACCAGGAGTTATTTTTGAAAACCTTATGGCCGTCAGCCTTATACGTATGGCGGCAAGAATGACGGAAACCGGTTTGGGGAATTTTGAAATCCGGTATCTCCGTGACAGGGAAAAGCGGGAAGTTGATTTTGTCCTGGTAAAAGACAATCACTCTGTCTGCCTGTTTGAGACAAAAGAAAGCGATACTGATATTAGTAAAGCAGGTAGATTTTATGGAGAAAAGCTCAACATCCCATTCTACCAGATTGTCCATAATGCCGGAAAAGTTGAAACATTTCCCGGAAACTGTTTTGTAATTCCGGCAACCAATTTTCTTATGTTAACAGGATAACTGCGGAAACCTTTCATCTGTCAGCTTGAGCAACACCGCCGGCAGGGCCTGCAATTTAGCTGAAGGTTAAAAATAAAAAAGGGAGCGAGAGGCAGGGGTTAGGGGGGACAAAAGGGGGCAGGATCTGGATTCCGGCTTGTGTTGCCCCGCCTTTTTGTGCCAATCGTGCGCCCAGCAAGGCCAGTAAAGGAGAAGCCCCGGACTTTTCCCAGTAAGTTTAATTCGTCAAGGACGTCCCTAAATTAGGGCGTCCCTAAATTAGGGAGGGTTTATAATTATTATTCCGTATAACCAATATCTTTTTCATTCTGACTCCTGAATTCTGACTCCTGACTCCTGACTCCTGAGTAGTTACTAAAATTCAACCTGTCCGTTTTTGTATTGGTACTCTTTCAGGTAAGGGTTGATCGGCAGGGATTCTAAAATGCCTTCCGTTGTCAGCTCCTCTAACGTGTCAGGTTCACGATTAAATTTCGCTGTAAACGTTTCAATGGCTTTTTCAAGAACAAGAACCCCTTTTAATGCCTCTATCCGCATTTCGATGTCTTTTCTCGCGTGCTCATCATCGGTAGTTTCATACATGTTCGCCAGAAATAAAATTCCGGCTTGTGTTGCCCCGCCTTTTTGAGCCAATCGAGCGCCGAGCAAGGCCAATAATGGAGAAGCCCCGGACTTTTTCGATGCTTCCATAAGATATTTTGAGCCGCTTAGATTATCTTTAAGAAAATAATAATAATCAAACCCGATGTAAAAACCCGGCTGCCAGTCCCAGGTTCGGTAGTGTTTGCTGATTTTTAACAATTCAATGGCCTCTTTAACCATAGGCCGCTTCCATGCCAGAAAGCTCTGAACATAATAACAGGTTTGAAAAAAATACGGGTCAAGGTGCAGCGACTGTTTCATCAGGGCGGCAATCGCCTGCCAGTCGGAAGGTTTAGTGCCGTATGTTCCGCCAAGAAACACACTTGCTTTCATCAGCAGATAGTCAGCGAGAAGAAATTTGAATTCTCCGCCGGCCACTTCGAGAATTTCCGGTGACACCATCAATGCTGAAATCTGCTGGGCAGGATCAAACCGGTCTCTAAACCCTTCAACCTTTATGGCGCTATAGATATACGTTGAAATGACAAAAACAAACACCCCACTGAATATGGCATAGTTGCGACAGGTTAGCATACATCCTTCCGATGAAAAACCATACACGTAAACATGATCATCAACACGGTGTAGGTGCATCCATACATGGCTGTCCAGAAAAGGCACACCGGATCAACCGGCAACCCATATGCAACACCGGCCTTTATATCAAAGGCCGAAAGGTTGGGAACCACCCAACTGATGATTTTCATCACAGAAACAAATAAAGGGCTGGTATCTATAAAATCACCGCGCTCAATAATTTTTACAATCGTTTCCATGCTGTGGCCTATCAGATACACGGCAAAAGAAAACAGCATGGCCAGATAAATACTTGATGAAATAACCGTAAAGAAAAACGCAAACGACATGACCACTAAAAGAGAAAGAAAATTAAAAAAAATCGCTGTTAATACGTGCAGCCACGAAAAGTTTCTCGGAAGCTCGGCGCCTGTAACCATATTGGAACAGACAAAAAAAGAAACAACTGCAAGCAGGCCTAAAATCCCCATTGCTGTTAAAAGAATAAGCGCAAGCCCGCAGAATTTACCAACCGTGTACTGCAATCTCGTGATCGGCCGGCTGATGATCATATAAACGGTTTTCTGATGAATATCACGGCTCAAAAGGCCAATGCCAAGAAAGAAAATAATGGAAAGGCCGGCGATTGAAAGCGATGAAAATGCAATATCCACCATCACTTTGCCAAGCTCAAACGCAAACAGATTGGTAATGAAAATATTAGATGCAAACAGAAACAGCGCAAGCAGACTGATGCCAAAAAGGATCCTGCTTCTGATTCCTTCTTTAAACGTTATTTTCATAACAAGCCAGATATTTAGCATGAGTTACACTTTCAATATTTTTTATTTTTTGGTTCTTATCACAAATTTTTTGAGGGTTCAAGGATTCGAGGATTCGAGGGTTCAAGTGTTTTAAAACGCCTTTCACTTGAATCCTTGGCCCCTTGACCCCTCGACCCCTTTTCTCATCTTACATATCTTCTTCAGACGAAATACGGGCAATAAACGCATCTTCGAGATTTGAAAAATCATTTCTAAACCCCTTAACATCTCCGGAGTAAAGTGATTGGCCTTTATGAATCACCGCAATACTGTCGCAGAGCGTCTCCACATCGTTTAGAATGTGGGAACTGAAAAAAATGGTTTTGCCTTCCGATTTCATCTCAAGAATAAGATTGGTAACAAGTTTTCTGCCCATAGGATCAAGGCCGGACATGGGTTCATCCAGAATTAAAATGGGCGGGTTGGCAATCATGGCCATGGCAAGGCCGATCCGTTGTTTCATCCCTTTTGAAAAGGTTTTTACAAGCCTGTTTTTAAACGGGAGCAGTTCCATTTTTTCAAGAATGGGGTCTATTCTTGTTTTTAATTCCTGTTTTTGCATCCCCGAAGCAAGACCGCTGAATTCAAGGAGTTCGCAGGCTTTAAGGTGATCATAAAAAACCGGATGCTCCGGAAGGTATCCGAGATATTTTCTGGCAGATTTTTGTGTTGATACAATGCCATTAATCAAAACCTGGCCGGCATCAGGCCTGATAAAACCAAGAGCGATGTTGATGGCGGTGCTTTTACCGGCTCCGTTGGGGCCCAAAAAACCGAAAACCTCCCCCTTTTCAACGTTAAGCGAAATGGATTTTAAAACGTTTTGCCGGCCTGTAAACCCGTATGAAAAACTTTTGCTTAAATTATTAAATGAGATCGGAACCATTTTTAAAAAACCTGATGAATTGTTGTAACTGCTCAGGAGACAGAATTCAGAATTCAGGAGTCAGAATTCTGACTCCTAAGTAGTTACAAATTGTAAAATAAAAAAAGCACTTAATTTTAAAATAAAAAAAGCATCTGGAAAGGATGCTGTTTTTAATAACACTTTTTTATTTTAAATGCTACAGCTTTTAATAAAGGCCCGGTGCAGGTTTAACACACCAGGCCTTTATGCCTTATAATTATAATTTCAATTATTGTAAAATGGTCCAGTTAGCAGTTGGCAGTCCGCCGCCAGGAAAAGCAACAAAATCATTTGTTCCAACTGTTACAGGGGGGGCTCCAGAATCTAAACCCGCCAAACCTGTCCAATTATCATTCTGAACAAAATACATGTTGTCTTCAGCATCTCCGTCAACACCAAATCCCCGGTTACCGCCCATTGATTCCGCATGTATCATATACGTGTCATTGCCAAGGGCTGCTCCAGCCGCTGCGTTAGAAAGAACAAGTATGTCAATAGTAGCAGGAATAGTCATGCCGACCCCGCTGATAGCAAGTGAAGTGGGGTTCGTTCCTGAAATATAAGCGCCTGCAGTTGTAGCTGTAGAAGCAACTATAGCTCCACCACTTCCTGCATAAAGAACGCCAACACCACCGGCGCTGCCTGGAACTGCTGTCAAAAAATTCAGTGCACCATCGGTTTCACCATAGCAGCCAATGTCGGAATTTAAAGCTGCGAGTGCTGATTTGGCAACACCAACAGACGAAGCAGCCTTGGTATTGTTTGCCCTTACTCTGTATGCCAGAAACTGCGGAATAGCAATAGCTGCAAGAATACCGATAATGGCAATAACGATCATAAGTTCGATTAATGTAAAACCTTTTTTGTTATTTGTAAGTTTTTGAATCATGTCTTTTCCTCCAATTAATTTATTGTCGCTAATTTATATCCGGTTTAAAAAGCAAAGTTTTAAATAAAAATCAATACATATTTTCTTATTTTTTTTGCCACCTCCTTTAGTTCGGTTGACGGTTACCAGTTACCGGTTACCGGTTACCAGTTGTCAATTGTCAATTATCAATTATCAATTATCAATTGTCAGTTGTCAGAGGATGATGCAATGGTTGTGCCAGTTTTTATAAACACAGGATAGATTTATAATAACATATTGTTTTATTTAATAAATAAGCAGAATACAGCAAAAAACTACGCGGGACAGGCGGCAATTGAATTGTCAAAAAAACTAAAATTCGTTACAAAAATTGTTATAATAATGACAAAAAACGGCAAGAGGGCAAGAGGGCAGAAGTCAGGAGTCAGTAGTCAGGAGACAGGAGTCGGGGCGGCGGTTTAACTGTGAACCGTGAACCGTGAACTGTAAACCCTTTTGAGACCTTGCAAACCTCATATATCGTTACCGTTGGAACGTTCGCGATAACCTGCGGCGGGTAGTTGCTGAAAACAGACTGAAAAGAGACAAATTTTGAACAGCTACAAACTTCCTAAAAAACCCCGGCCTTTATCCAGTATCCCGGCTTACGATGCCCATGTGCTATAGCAAGAATCCACAAACTTTCTCCTCGAATTATGTACGCTATATAGTATGGAAAAACTTTTAGATTGACGCGACGGTAACTTCGTTTTCGGAGTCGTGGAACAGTTGGATTGCTTAAAATCCAATTGATATGCCGGTCTGCTTCTTCTTTAAACTTTAGTCCTAATCCAGACTGTTGTTCTTCATAATAAGCTATTGCATCTTTCAATTCCTCAAATGCCTGCCGGAGTATTACGATATTCATGATATAAACCGCTGTTCAATTTCTTTCATTGCTTTATTGTAATCCATACCAGTGGCTTTTCCCTCATCAACAGCACTGACCCTATTCATTATCTCTTCTTCCCATGCAGATTCAATATCGGTATCCAAAGATCTGCTATCAAGAAATAAGAGAAATCGGACTATCTCTAATCGTTCCCGTTTGGGCAGCATTATTAATTCTTTTGTTATCTCTTCAAAATTTTGTTGCATTGGTTTTCTTCCCTCTATTTTTTTGTTGTTTATATATGGCAGAACAGCGAATTCAGCGGCAGGCAGGGTGCGAACCCCAAGCCGTATTTCGCGCGGACTTCTTTTACGTCCTTGGTCCTGCCTTCCTTGCTGTCGGCTAACCCACGCTCAATCGTCCGCATTTAAATCTTCCATTAACTCATCCACGCTATTAAAAGTTGGGAGATTGCCTTGCTGTTGCAAGAATAATACTGTCCGCCATTGGAAGATTATGTTCTAAACTTAGTTTCGAAGCGACAATTGCCAGTACGGAAGGAAGTATGACAGCCAACCGGAAGAATCGACGATATTCATATCCTGTCTTTTTCTCGCTCAAATTTTGTATTTATTCCTTTTAAGAATCCACGGAGTTCTTTAAAATCTCGTTCCGGTATAAACTCGATCCGTCCATCATGTCCTATAACCTGCATTCTTTGACCAGGACGAAGGTTTAATGCCTCCCTAACGGTTTTCGGTATAACGACTTGATATTTTGGTGATACGGTTACTGTTTGCATGCCAAAACCTCCATCGATATGGATTTGTCAATTTTATTGATAGCATCCTGACACCTACACCCCTGACCTGCATACACGGGCAGGCACAGAGACCTGCATATACGGGCAGGCACAGAGACCTGCCCCTACCTGTCAAACCCTAATTTATCAAATCTGTACCGCATGGATCTAAGGCTGATGCCCAAAAGTTCAGCGGCCTTGTTTTTGTTGTTGTCTGAAAACTCAAACGCTTTTTTCATATAGGCCCGCTCAATTTCTTCTAAAATATCATCTAAGCAAACCCCGGATTTAACATCATCTAAATCAAACCGCTGGTTTGTTAACCCTTCAATCCACCGGTTTTTATGCACGGAAATGGCAAGGCTGTCCGGAAGCAGGATATTGGTGCTCGACAGGGCAACACTTCGTTCCATGAGATTTTCAAGCTCTCTGATATTTCCGGGAAAATCATATTTATTTAATAGATCAATAGCATAGGATGAAATCTTGGTAATTTCTTTTCCGGCTTCTTTGGCATATTTATCGAGAAAATGCTGGGCAAGAATGCGCAGGTCGCTTTTTCGCTCCCTTAACGGCGGCACCTTGATTTCAATTACATTGATGCGGTAAAAAAGATCTTCTCTGAAAGCACCGGATATGACCTCTTCTTCAAGATTCTTGTTGGTAGCAGAAATAATCCGGATATCGGTTGACACATCCTGGGTGCAGCCCACTGGCTTAAACACCCTTTCCTGAACAACCCTGAGCAGCTTGACCTGAAGCGGCAAGCCAAGTTCTCCGATTTCATCAAGAAAAACAGTGCCCTTGTCTGCAACTTCAAACAGACCTTTTTTATCCTGCACAGCGCCTGTAAACGCCCCTTTTTTATGGCCGAACAGTTCGCTTTCAATTAAATTTTCAGGAATGCCGCCGCAATTAATAGCTACAAACGGCATGTCTTTTCTGGGACTCTGATTGTGTATGGCCTTTGCGATCAGCTCTTTTCCGGTACCGCTTTCACCGGTTACAAGAATATTGGTCCGGGTGGATGAGACCTGCCGGATTAAATTGTAAATGTGGATCATCCTCGGGTTGCTT
>JAGVGX010000131.1 GCA_020056865.1 Desulfobacterales bacterium | reverse complement strand
GATATTGAGAAGATGTAATGGTTTTCTTCTTAATGCTGCAAAAGCCATACGTGCATTAGCCAGCGTGTTCATGCGAATACCGAAGGCAGCAACTGTGTATGATCCTAAGATGCCAACAACCGTCCATGCAAGAATTAATAATACACCACCAATACCAAACAGGGATTCGCCGTCTTCACCTTTGGCAAGAAATCCAAAGTATCCGGCAACCGCAGCTCCGATAAACAGAAATAAAATAGCCAGAAATTTCCCCTGCTGTTTTAAATAGGTCTGGCAGGTTTTGTAGATTACATCAGCCACATCCAGCATTGATTTGTGTGCAGGAAGTTTCTTCACTCTCATAAACTGATACAACCCAAAAACCAATCCGAGTGTTGTAATTAAAAATCCCCAATACAGAATATTCTGTGATTTGATCGCTTCAGGAACTTTCAGGTCAGCTTCGCTACCAAAGGACATCAGCGGGGAAAAGATTAGAAATAATAAACTTAAGATTAAATGTTTTTTCTTCATAAAAGACTTTTTTTTAAATCCACACGTTGCGGAGTTTGTTGAATATTAGATTTGAATGATTTGATTTTCGGGCTGCAAAATTATGAATTCTTTCCGAAACTAAAAACCATGAAAAAAAAGAATTTGTAAATAACGCTTATTGAGTGCGTTGGGAAATGGAAGGACAAATTATTTTTTTCCGAAAAATCGTTATCTTTGCCTTTAGTATGAAAGATTCGCAAGGGACAAAAATTCGCCTCGAGATTATGGGGATCACATATAGCCAGACGCAAAGCGGTGCTTATGCTTTGATTCTGGGTGAGGCAGATGGAAAACGACGTTTGCCGATAATCATTGGTGGTTTTGAAGCGCAGGCTATTGCTATTGAACTGGAAAAGATGCGCCCCACAAGGCCGCTGACGCACGACCTTTTTAAAAGTTTCTCCACTGAGTTTAACATTAATGTGTTTGAAGTTTTAATACATAAGTTTGCGGAAGGTGTTTTTTATTCAAAGTTGGTTTGCGAATCACAGGAAAAAATTGCAGAAATTGATTCACGTACTTCGGATGCAGTAGCGCTTGCCGTACGTTTCAACTGCCCGATTTATACCTATGAAAATGTTTTGGAAGCTGCCGGAGTAGCATTGGACGAGACTAAAGATACTGCTGAATCCGGTGCTGTAGAATCAGATGAACTGCCTTCTGTTAAAGCAGACTCTGAATTTTCAGATATGAACCTCAAGGAACTCGAAGAACAACTAACCGGTGCCATTGATGATGAAGATTACGAAAAGGCATCCCGCATTCGTGATGAGATTAATAAAAAGAAAGAAAAGAAAAGCCGGAAAGGCAAGGATAAAAAGTAATCAGTGATTGGTAATCAGTAATCAGTTTTTCTTTCGCTATTATCCAATAACTAATAACTTAGTAACTCAATAACTTCATTAAGAATGAAACCTTATTTAGATTTAATGACACGCGTTCTCAATGAAGGAGCACGAAAGGATGATCGCACAGGTACTGGAACGCTCAGTGTTTTCGGTCATCAGATGCGTTTCAATTTGGCAGAAGGGTTTCCCGTTACAACGACAAAAAAATTACATCTTCGGTCTATCATTCACGAACTGCTTTGGTTTTTACAAGGTAGTACCAACATAAAATATTTAAAAGACAACGGCGTTTCCATCTGGGATGAGTGGGCTGATGCAGAAGGAAATCTCGGGCCTGTGTATGGTTATCAATGGCGATCGTGGCCTGATTACAAAGGCGGGCATTTTGATCAGATTGCGCAGGTGGTGGAAACGATAAAGAAGAATCCCGATTCACGCCGCATTATGGTGTGTGCATGGAATGTGGCGCTGGTCAACGAAATGGCGTTGCCACCCTGTCATGTTTTATTTCAGTTTTATGTAGCGAATGGAAAATTATCCTGCCAGTTGTATCAACGCAGTGCCGATATTTTTCTGGGCGTGCCTTTCAATATTGCTTCCTACGCATTACTCACCATGATGATTGCTCAAGTAACCGGATTACAGTCCGGCGATTTTATTCACACGTTGGGTGATGCCCATTTATACATCAATCATCTTGATCAGACTCGTCTTCAGCTTTCGCGCGATATGCGTGCCTTACCAACAATGAAAATCAATCCGGATGTGAAAAATGTATTTGATTTTAAATTTGAAGATTTTACGCTGGAAGGGTATGATCCGCATCCGGGAATCAAGGCAGAGGTTGCTGTGTAAAGAAAAAAGTTAATCTTTTATCAATTTTTTAATTTCTCTGTCGAAATCGCTTTCAAAAAGTTTGTCTTGCGCAATACGGTATTGTTCAAATTCACTTTCAGCAAATGATTTTGCGATGGCTTGTGTTACTTTTCCTGCATCGTTCAAAATATCTATTTCATTAAATTGTAAAAATGCAGTCAACTTTTCTGCCCAGTCATTCATAGTCATGGGGATGTTGCGCTCTGCTTGTGTTTCGGCATAATCCAGATACATGGTTACAAAACGATCAAGGTTTTTTATTTCTTTTTCGGTTAAATAATTTTTAGCAACCACAACATCGGTTTTGATAATTTTTCCTGAAGGTGCATTTTTCCAACTGGTTAATCCCATTCGTTCTTTCTTACTGTTGGCACGACTCATTATCAGTTCTGCTGCCGTATTTCCGTGAATCGCAAAGTGCAGTTTGTTTTGAACCGAAGCAAAAAAGGTTTGAGTTAGCGCATCATCTTTTTTGTAGTCCATTGCTGTAGCATAAATGTCGGTTATCTTCTGATAAAAGTTTCTTTCACTTGCCCGTATTTCACGAATTTCAGCAAGTAAATTGTCAAAATATGTTTTGCTTAAAAAAGATCCGTTCT
>JAGVGX010000283.1 GCA_020056865.1 Desulfobacterales bacterium | reverse complement strand
GATGTGCCTGCCTGAAGTGCCTTTCTGTCCTGCATCATTGCCTCAATACACATGGTTTCAATCGCACCGGGAAACCGCTCCATGGGAGTTTTATATCCTTTAATTACAGGCATGGCCAGATAGTCTTCCGCAAATTGGGCATAGATGTCAAGCATCATAAGGGTCCTGTGTTCAGCTTCATTCTTATCAGCATGCACGGTGTGTCCTTCCTGCCATAAAAACTCACTGGTTCTGAGAAATATACGTGTCCTCATCTCCCACCTGACAACATTGGCCCACTGATTTATCAGAATAGGAAGATCCCTGTAACTGTCAACCCACTTTGAAAATGAATCTCCTATAATTGTTTCTGAAGTAGGTCTCACAACAAGGGGTTCGGCAAGCTCTCCGGCTGGCACCAATTTTCCATCTGGCCCTTTTTCAAGTCTGTGATGGGTAACAACAGCGCACTCTTTTGCAAAGCCTTCTACATGTTGTGCCTCTTTTTCAAGAAAAGAAACAGGAATAAATACAGGGAAATATGCGTTTTTAACACCTGTTGTTTGAAACATCTTATCAAGTATGTTCCTTATGTTTTCCCAAACAGCGTATCCCCATGGTTTAATAACCATACATCCTCTTACAGGTGAGGTTTCCGCCATATCAGAAGCCTTAACAACCTGCTGGTACCATTCCGGATAATCCTGCTGTCTTGTAGGATGTATCGCATGTTGAATCTGTTTTTCCATAGACGTTTATCCTTTTTTAACAAACACGGTTTATTCATTTCCCATGGCAAATATACTTAAATCATGTTAAAAAAATAAAAAATATTGAACAAGTTTTAAAGTAAATATATACAGTTGCATAAATCAATGCAATTTAAATGTATATATGTAATATGTTATATCATATATCAAATTGTAATACTATTGATACGGATTGTTTGTTCATGAGAAAAACAAAACTTTATCTGACCAGTCTGGGATGCGCAAAAAATCGCGTTGACAGTGAAATGATGCTGGGAAAGCTTTCAAACTCAGGATGGGTGATTACATCTCACCCCGAAGAAGCAGAAACAATTATCATCAATACATGCAGTTTTATCGAATCGGCAATCAATGAATCCATTGATACCATTCTCGAACTTGCGCAGCATAAAAAAAACGGCCTTTGTAAAAAACTCATTGTTGCCGGATGTTTGCCTGAACGTTACAGGGAAAAAATTATGCCTGCACTGCCAGAAGTGGATGTTTTCCTCGGCACCGGCGCTTTTGATAAAATAATCCAGGCGGCAAGGGATATCACGACCCAACCCCAATGTATTCTTCCTGATCCGGATTCAATAGCGGTTCAGGACATGCCTTCCCATAGAGTTTTGACAACAGAGCATATGGCTTATCTAAAAATAGCCGAAGGCTGCAGCAGGCACTGCACCTATTGTATTATTCCCAAACTGCGCGGCAAACTGAAAAGCCGCTCCTTGGAAAGTATTGTTTCAGAAGCCTCTTTTTTGGTATCCTCCGGCGTAAAAGAACTGATACTTGTTGCTCAGGATACCACCTCCTACGGGACAGACCTTGAACCTGAAGTTTTTATAGGAAAATTACTCGAACGCCTCGCCAATATATCAGAAAATATATGGATTCGATTATTATACGCCAATCCTGAAAGCGTAAATCCAGCTGTTATCAAAACAGTTGCTTCCCATACCAATATATGCTCTTATTACGATATTCCCATTCAGCATGCCAGTGATTCGGTTTTAAAAAAAATGGGAAGACGATATACCCGTAAAGATCTTTACAGACTGTTTCATACAATTAAAAAAACCGATCCTGATGCAGCTCTGCGAACAACTGCGATGGTGGGTTTCCCAGGAGAAACTGACGCTGACTTTAACATGCTTTTACAATTTATAAAAGACATCCGTTTTTCACATCTCGGGACATTTTTATACTCAGACTCCGAAGATATTTTGTCGCACAAACTTGACAACCATGTGGCAGAAGAAAAGGCAAAAGAACGCTATGACCAGCTTATGTCATGTCAGCAGGATATATCTTTGGAAATAAACACACAACATATGGGAAATATATATCAAGTTCTTGTAGAAGAGGCTTCAGATGAAAATACGTATAAGGGACGTACTTACTTTCAGACCCCTGAATCGGACGGAATAACCTATATTCATCCCAGTAAACCCCATGATTTACATGCAGGACAATTTGCCCAAATACGAATTGTCAATGCTTTGGAATATGATCTTATAGGAGATGTTGCATGAAGGACATTAAACATAAGATATATGCCATGGCAAAAGATGACCTTGAAGGGGTTGAAGCTGCGCTTAAAAACCATTTAAACCCTCAAATTGATCTGGTTTCCAAAATAGCAGGTCACATTCTATTTTCAGGCGGGAAAAGATTACGGCCGCTGCTTATGATTCTTTCGTCAAAACTATGTGGCTATCAGGGAAACGATCATATTGTTTTTTCTACGGTTTTTGAATACCTCCATGCCGCAACTCTTTTGCATGACGATCTTATTGATCTATCTTCTACACGAAGAGGAAAACCTGCAGCACACATAATATGGGGCAATCCGGAAACAATTCTTACCGGAGATTTTCTTCTTGCACGCGCCATTTTAATCGCTGCGGAAACAAACAATATCCGATTGACAAAAATTGTTGCACACATCGCTGAAAAAATGTCTCTCGGAGAAATATCCCAATTAATGAACTCAAGGAAAACAGACATCTCGGAAAAACAATATATGGATATCATTTCCTGGAAAACCGCAGTACTGTTTCAGTGTGCGTGCCAGGCAGGTGCAATTATTGCCGATGCACCCGAAAAAAATATAGAAGCCCTTTCCGAATACGGATTCAATTTGGGCATTGCCTTTCAAATGACAGATGACCTTCTTGATTACACATCAGAAACAAAAACACTGGGCAAAAACATCGGCGCTGATCTTAAGGAAGGGAAAATTACCCTTCCGCTTATATATGCGCTTAAGCATGCCTGTTTGGAAGACCGCCTTCTTATGGAAACAATTATCACAACCAAAGCGTTTACGCAGGATAATTTTCACGCACTGATTGAGTTAATAGAAAAATATAACGGCTTTTCCTATACCAGCCATCAAGCTGCCGGTCATATAACAGCGGCAAAACAAGCGCTTTTATCGTTTAAAGATTCTGAGACAAAAGATCTTTTTCTCAATATAGCCGATTATGCCTTATTGAGAGACGTATGATTAAATCGGAGACCCTACATACATGTTCATACCAAAAAACGTAACAAGACATATCCGGTTGGCGGGTCTGACCCTTACAGTCATCTTCGTATTATCCTCTGTGCTTTGGGCCGGGGAAGACGCCTCAAAAAAAGCCTTAGATGTTATTGGAACAAGCATTGTTATCAAAAATAATGTCTCCCAGGCAAGAGACAAAGCCATTGCAAACAGCCTTGTCTCTGCTGTTGGATACACCGTTTCTGACCTTATGCCCCGTGCCTATCTGATAGAAAAATTTGATAATATCAATGAAATGATCTATGAAAACGCCGAACAGTATATCCTGAACTACAAGGTCCAGGCTGAACTGGTTTTAAAGAACAAATACAGAGTCATGGTACAAGCTACTGTTTCCATCGACAAATTAAAAGAACAACTGGAACGTATTGGTCTTGGCACCTCCGAAACTCTGTTTCCTAAAATTCTGTTTCTTGTTACTGAAAAGATGTGTTCGGATGCATATCCTTTCTTCTGGTGGGGCAATAATTTTAAACCTGCTGAATCTCGGAGCGAATCCATACTATCTGGCATAATGAAAGAAAACGGGTTTCCTGTAGCAGATCACACAACCGGACACAAAGATGGCAGCTTGTTGACAATAAAGCAGGCGAATCTGAGCCCTCAGGAGGCATTGAGCCTTGGGCTCTGGTTTAAAGCAGATGTGGTTATTCTGGGAACAGCCACTGCTGATAAAACCTTGAACCTTTTAGGTGAAGATGTTAAATCCTTTCAGGGAACCGTTTCCGTGCAGGCCATTAGAACCGATTCCGGCAAACAGATTGCCGATATAACCAAAACAGCGACCACCGTTAATGCTGATATCAGCCAGGGATGCAGCGATGCTCTTGAAGCAGCATGCCGACTTGCCGGAAATGGCCTTTCCCAAAAAATCAAAGACGCATGGGAAAAAGGAATAATCAACCAGAAGGGCATAGATGTTACCGTTGAAGGAACCAACCATCTTGCAAACTTTGTTATGTTTCGCAAAGAACTTCGCAACATACCCGGGGTCATAGATGTTCAAATTCGTAACATGCAGTCAAATAGCGCCTTGATGTTTGTAACATTTGATGGCAATGCAAACGCACTTGCAAAAGCCTTAATGTTGAAAACATTTACACAGTTTGGCATAAAAATACATGATGTTTCAGATAATTATCTTAAAGTTGGCCTTATACCGGAAAACCCTTTAAATTGAACTGCCCCATATTGAAAAAAGCATTGAAACCATCTAACTCAACCATGAATATACCAAATATCGTATCCATCATAAGGATACTGATTACCCCCTTTTTTGTTATATTACTGATTAAAAAAATGTTTTTTTTTGCGCTGCTGGTATTTGCTCTTGCCGGTATAAGCGATGCTCTTGACGGCCTTTTGGCAAGGTACTTCAATCAGCACACCATCCTTGGATCATACCTTGACCCTCTTGCTGACAAACTGCTGCTCACGTCTGCATTTGTGAGTCTGGCCATACTCAAAGTAGTTCCGGGCTGGCTGACAGTTATTGTCATAACCAGAGATGTTTTAATCTTTCTGGGCATTGCCATGATTGCCATCATGGGGAAAAAAATCGCCATACAACCCAGCCTGGTCAGCAAATGCACCACCGTTGTTCAGCTTTTAACTATTTTTTTAATTCTGCTTGATAATCAGTTCGCCATACGTGAGTGGGTCATTTTATGGCCTTTTTATTGGGTTACCGCTTTTTTAACCATAACATCCGGGCTTGATTATATTATTAAAGGCCTGAAAATGCTTCAGGAATTTTCGGCAAATAACCGATGATCAAATACAACCATATCTCACGTTGCCCCTGATTCATACTTGAATATAAACAGGGGATCTTTTTACACTTTTAAATCATCAGGACGTATCATGATGTGTTTAATCCAGGTTTCACCGCCTTCATCAGGGTAATCGGCTCTAAAATGCGAACCCCGGCTCTCTTTTCTTTTCAGCGCAGACGTTGCTATGGCTTCTCCCACAAAAAACATGTTTTTAAGCTCCAGTTTTCTGACAAGATCTTTATAATCTTTTACCATACATGCATGCAGTCTGGCTTTAAGACCGGTTATGGTTTTTAAAAGGTGTGTTAATTTTTCTTCCGTACGGATAATGCCGGCTTTTTCCCACATGGCATCCTTGAGCTCATTATAAATACATGACATATGTTCTGAATTCGTATGGTTAAAATGTTCATTCATTTTTCTGCAAACAGCTTCTATATCAACACCCTGCCTGGGGGTTTTTACTTTCTTTGCGTATTGAGCGGCAAGAACACCTGTAAGGTTTCCGTAAACCCAGGCTTCAGAAAGCGCATTGCCTCCCAGTCTATTGGCGCCGTGCATCCCTCCGTTGACTTCTCCAGCAGCATAAAGACCGTCTATGCCTGTTTCACCCCTGGCGTTGACCATGAGCCCGCCCATGCAATGATGCACAGCAGGAGAAATTATAAAACGCTTTCTTCCCTTAAGGCTTTTCGGTAAAAACCGCTGGTATTTTTCTAATTTTTTTAAAGGAAGCTGCGAAACATCGAGAATCACACCGCCATTGACACCTCTGCCTTGCATCACCTCATTTGCAATCGCCTGGGTAAGAATATCTCTGGTCATGGAAGAATGATCTGTTATATTATTACGAAGCAACACATCTTCGCCTTTGGCATTATAAAGTCTGGCGTTTGCTCTGAAAATAAAAACTTCATATGCAACAAGGCCGTTTGGAAGCCCATGTTCAAAAAGAAGGGTGGGATAAAACTGGACAAACTCCATGTCTATCAAAGGAATACCCAAACGAAAACCCAGACAATATCCGTCTCCGGTTGTGCCAGGCGCATTATTTGTTCTTGAGTAGATTCTGCCGGCACCTCCTGTGGCAAGAATCACAGACTTGGCATTAACAAAAATAAATCTTTTGTTTGCAGGATCACATATAAGCGCTCCTGAAATTTCACCATTTTCACCTCTTACAAGCCTTTCTACAAATACCCTGGAGATAAACCGTATGCTTTTTCTGCTGGCATAGGATGCAATGGGGATAGTAAAATCGGTTCCAAAGCTGTTTTTCGTAAACAGATGCCTGGCAACACTATGGCCGGGCACATGGATCACCCAGAAATCCTGATCGTTTTTTCGCTGAAGATGAACCCCGTAATTGATAAGGTTTCTCGTTTGTTCGTAAGCGCCTTTTACCATGGTTGAAACCATATCCAGATTATTGATAAATCTCCCGCTGACAAGTGTATCCTTAATATGAAGGTCGTGCGTATCACCTGTTTTCTTTGATCCAGTAACCGCAGCGTACACTCCCCCTGAAATAGCCGTATTATTAGATCTGCCTGGCCTTGCCTTGCCAGCGATCAAAACATCTGCGCCTTGGTCTTTTGCTGCTATTGCTGCTAAAAGGCCGGCACCACCGCTTCCAACAACCAAAACATCTGTATGCATTGTGTTTAGTACTGGACTGGTTTTCATAATCGATGATTACTCCGGGTATTGTTTTAGGGCTTTTTTCAGCTATTTCAGATTGCATTTACTCTGTTTTTTATCAGCACGGAAAGGTTTTGTGGAAAACCAGGCAAATATCGGCAAATGGTCAGAATATCCTTTGCCTAAATGCTTGCCTTTTTGGTTGTTAGATCTCTGCCATCGGTAAATACGGTTGTTATGAAATAAATAATCCGGGTCAAACCGGTTAAACGAATTGTCCACATAACAAAGTCCTTTATTGTCATGAAGACCTTTGGAGACAATCATGTGATCTAAGCTGTTTTTATATTTGGAAAATTTGTGAGACCATCTGTTTTTTTTATCAATTTCAAGCCATAAATTATACAAATATCTATTTGAATCGGCCTGATCCATCATGGTTTTTTCACTTACCATACTATTGCCTTTTATGGTCATCAAGACATGATTAATCCCGGTTCTCCCACCGGTATTGTTTAACCTGGCAGAATTTTTGAATCTAAGGTATTCATTGTAGTTTGAGTTCAAATCTCCTGCTATAATAAAATCCGTATACGGCGCTAACCTATCGATTTCCCTTTTTAGCGCCTGAGCATAAACCATTCGTTCACTTTCAGGG
>JAGVGX010000128.1 GCA_020056865.1 Desulfobacterales bacterium | reverse complement strand
TTAAACGACAGTCAGGTGAAAATCTGAGATACCAGATTTTTTCGAATGACTGTTCCCATGTTTCATCGTTTACGCACACATTGAATTCACCTTCAGAGTTGTTGACAATGGCCGCTATTTTTTCTCCGTTTTGAGAGACTTGCGGCTCCTCAATCCAATTAAATTTACTCTGCCACTGATTCATATCTGATATCAATCGTTGACCGGTGTCCCAATCCCAATTGTTTGCATCAAGCATCATGCATTCTCCTGAATTGTTGTTGTATCGTCATTTTTAAAATCATATGATGTTTCATTCCGTTAGTGTTATGAGTTAGTAATAAAAATTATCCTATGCCGACAAGCTGTTTGATAATTTTAAGCAACACTGTAGCCTCCGGCGGTTTTTCCATGTATGCCTCCGGTTCGGAGACAGGGTGCATGGATTGAACGTTTAACATGTTCAAGTAATGAAAAAATGTTTTTTTGGCTACTGCTGAAAGCATAATTACCGGTATGTTTTTTAGTTTGTTGTCTGTTTTTAATTGACGGTACATTTTTACACCGCCTTCTTCCGGCATCATGACATCTAATATGATAAGATCAGGCATAAATTTTTTAACTTTTAAGATGCCTTCCTTACCATTCCTGCTCACCAGTGATTTATACCCCGCAGTTTCCAGAAGTGTGGATATAAAAATTCTCATGTCTATTTCATCATCTACGATAAGAATCTTTTTTTTTTTCATTTTTAAGTTGTCATTCCCGTTTAAAATCAACGCGTTCATTGATGATTAATCAGATACTTTGTCAGGATGATTCACGCTGGCAACAGGGCAACCAGCACGCAGTATGACTTGCTCAATTGTGCTGCCAAGCACAGCATCTTCTTCTTTAATTTCTTTTGCATGGTGAGACATGACAATTAGGTCTCCCAATTTTTCACGAGCAAATTTTAATATTTCAACATATGGGATGCCTTCCCGAACTTCGATATCATAGTTATCAAAGCCATTCATTTTAGATACGTAACGCGGTTGCATTTTTTTCTTGGCCACATTAATCATTTTTTCAATTTCTTCCTGATCTTTTACCTGACCGGCGGATCCTGTACTGATTTCACATGCATGAAAAATGTGAAGCTTTGCTCCGACCTCATTGGCAAGGTTACGCGCAAAGAGAAAAGCGGAGTCTGCTGCTTTTGAAAAATCTGTACCAAAAACAATATTGGAAAATAATTTCCAGCAGGTGGTGCAGGGACGGCTGATTACAACCACAGGACATCGGGCTGCTTTAGCTACTTTTTGCATTGTGCTGCCAACGACACTGCGGTAACGTGTAGCGCCCACATCCTCTTCTCGTGTATGAGCGCCCATTATGATTAAATCAACGTCTTCCCTGCGAGCCAGTCTCAATATCTCTCGATGAGGAACACCAATGGCGGTTTCAATCACTGTATTTTTTTCATCTGTTATTAATTTATCATAGGTATTTTTGAGTTCTTCTTTGACCCAGTCGATGTAGTCATCATCTTTTTCTTCAGATTCACCTGTCCTGGCGTCTGTGATATATTGGCTGAAACCTCTTGTTGGTATACCTAAAACATGAAAAACATAAAGTTTGGCATCCCATTTATCCTCCAGATCAAATGCCACTTTAGCGGCATTGTCGCATGTTGGCGATGCTGTTGTTGCAAAGAGTATTTTCTTAAACATATGTCACCTCCTGATGTCACATTGTTTCGGGTTGGCATGAAAGCTAAGCTCCCATAAAATTCCTTCGATAAACTCGAATAGCGTAAAGACCGTATCAAATTCAAACAGGTCAATTTGGTCACCAAAGATTATGTGTCTAACCTTTCCAAGGTTAACGGTAATGTCCAAAAGATGTTCAAGCTGCATTGATTTAATTTCAAATCGTTTTTTTCCGCATACACCGAGAAACGTGTTGTAAATTTCCAAACGCTTTTTGGGGAACCCTATCATTTCGACTGCCTTGCTGAATTCAAAACTGTTGATTCCATCCCAGATGCAGTTGCTTTCTGGGCAGGCATGATACTGTTCCATAATTGTCGGGAAAAAAGGATTTAACCTTGATAACAGCGGATAATTTTCAAGCATGAGGAAATAGCTTCTTAATGTGAATTTTTTATCAAGTTCTACCTGACAATTTAAAAGGCTGAGCGGATCAGCTTCCAAAATACTGTCCCTGCGGAAAATTGTGCCATCTGATTTTAAAGTGACAAGGTTCATATTATGTCTTCATTAAAAATTATTTTAAGTCAGCAGGTTTAATTGTTGTGTGTTAAAAAACTGAAAACCAGTCAATTGCAAATATAAACAGCTTTCATTTTTCAGCCTTTACTTCCCACCTTTCCCCTTTTCTTTAGCACTAATTGTACCAGGTGGTTTTTTAAAAATTAAATGTTTAAATCTCTTTTATTTTAAGGCAGTTAAAGGGATGAATGGTTTCTGGGAAGCAGGGTGAGGAAATAATCAGTGTTGCTGTATTGCATCGTTACAAGCCGTAAGAAAAAGGGTGCCGATACGTGTAACAACGGAAGGTTTTATTTTATAAGTATCTAAATATTAAAGATTAAAATTTTTACAATGGCGATTTTCTATTATTAAAACACAAAAACTTTACTGTTGCAAAATGTTGCTTTGTATGTGCAACATACGTTGCATTGCTATTGCGGATATATGTGAACATCAAAAAAAAGAGGGTAGGGACGCGATGTTACGAGTGTTAATTTGTGATGTTATACGCTTTCATTTTTCGCCATAGTGTTGTGCGATTAATGTTCAATGCCTGTGCGGTTTTTTTTCTGTTCCATCCATGTTTTTTCAACATATCGCTGATGATGGTTCTTTCAGTGGCTGTTATTTCCCGATCAAGACTGCCCGCTTTATTTTCCTGATGCGCTGGACGTATTGTATTTTGAAGCGAGATAGGCAGATGCTTTCGTTTGATTACGTTATCTTTGCAGACAATAAGGGCGTGTTCAATGATATTTTCAAGCTCGCGAACGTTGCCTGGAAAATCGTGATTTAAAAGAACTTCCATGGCTTCTTCCGAAATATTTTCAACTGATGTTTCTCTGATAAGACAAAGACGCTTCATAATATGAGATATGAGCAGGGGGATATCTCCTTTTCTGTCTTTGAGAGGAGGCATTTCAAAACGCAACACATTCAGACGGTAATACAAGTCGTTCCGAAAGCGTTTTTCATGAACAAGCTGTTCTAAATTCTGGTTGGTTGCGGATATGATGCGAACATCTACTTTTGCTGTTTTTCTGCTTCCCAGGGGATAGAATTCTTTGTCTTCGAGAACGCGAAGCAGTTTTGCCTGAAGTGTTAAAGGCAGATCTCCGATTTCATCTAAAAAAATTGTTCCATTGTCTGCTTCCTGGAATCGGCCCGGCTTGTCTTTTTCAGCTCCGGTGAATGCGCCTTTGACGTATCCGAACAGCTCTGATTCAAGAAGGTTGTCGGGAAGCGCCGCGCAATTGACTTTGACCATGGGCTTTTTGGATCTCGGGCTGGCATGATGGATAATCTTTGCCAAGACATCCTTGCCGGTTCCTGTATGCCCTTCTATTAGAACTGTTGCGGAGCTTGAAGCGACAACAGGAAGAATCTCAAAAATTTTTTGCATTGCCGGGTCCCGGCCAACCATATCGTAGAATGTATATCGATCTTTTATGACGTTGTTAAACTGGTAAATCAATGAAAGATCTGAAATGGTTACCAATCCTCCAAAAATGCGTTCATCTTCATTTTTAAGGGCCATATAGTTTGCCCGTATAGGAATCATCTGCCCAAGCCTTGTTTTTATTTCTCCTTCCTGGCTTGTATGCGCATTTCCATCGGCAATCGTGGTGTTTAGCATTGAAATTTCTTTTCCGGATGTTGTGCTAAAAATCAAAGCACAGGATTTTCCAAGAACCATTTCACGCTTAAAACCGGTAATGGTTTCAGACCTGGTGTTAAAAAAGGTGATGTGGCCGCCGCAGTCAACGGTCAGAATTCCGATGTCAAGATTGTCGAGGATGAGTTTCAATCTGCGATCATCATGCCTTATTCGGTCTATAAGATCAATTAAAGCGGATTGATCCTGAAAGACCTCAATATATCCACAACATTTTTTATCCGGATCGCTAAGCGGGGCAATGATTCTGGTAATGCCGTGGCGATGATTTACAAGGTGTTCTTTTTCATGGGTGCTTTTATTCCGATGGAGATCAACATGTGAGGCGTTTTTATGAAGACATGTTCCTCCGCATATCGTATCCAGAAATACTTCATAACAATACCTGCCAATTACCTCTGCATTTTTATACCCTGTGATTAATTCTGCAGTACTATTGAAGGAAATGATTTTTCGATCCAGGGATAAAATCATAACCCCCATGGTAAAAAAATCAAAAATGTTAGTCAGTTGACTGTATTTTATTAATGGGTCATTCACCGTGACTTATTTTGTATAAATTAACTGTTTTAATCTATTGGCAGGCCTTCCGGTATTTTAATAATAAATGTTGAACCGGTGCCTTCTTCAGACAGGACTTCTATAATACCTTTATGCTCATCGATTATTTTTTTTGTTATCATCAATCCGATGCCTGTCCCACAGGAGCCTTTTGTGCTGAAAATACCTTTGAAAAGTCTGTTTTTTATATCCTGGCTCATTCCACAGCAGTTATCAATGACCTGATATTCAACTCCCCATCCGCTTGCATGAACCGTTTTAATAAGAATTTTTTTCCTATTTGTTGTATTCGGGGTAAAATTTTTACAGGAGTCCAGAGCGTTTGTAAGAAGGTTAAGGAGGCATCGGTGTATCAGCTCAGGATCGAAACATATTTTTTTTAAAACCGGACAAAGATCAACAGCTAATTCAATATCCAGTTCTTCAGCCTTAAACTTCATAAGATCAGCGACTTCATGTACAGGCAGGTTCGGGTCGCATATTTGATAATTTATTTCAGTGGGTTTTGCGTAATCAAGAAGATCAAGGGACAGAGTTGTTATTTTCTCAACATTACCCTTAACCATTTCCCACCCCTGAATCAAATATTTTCGATTGTTCATCTCAATTCCTTTTTCCAAAACAAATTCTCCGCCCTTAAGGCCGCTTGCAATATTTTTTATAGCGTGATTCAATCCCATTATGGTCTGTCCAATAGCTGCCATTCGTTCAGTTTCAATAAGTTTTTTAGTTTTTTCGCGAACAAGTTGCTCAAGATTTAATGTATATTCTTTTAACTGATTGCGAATGGCTATCCTTTCCTGTGCTCTTTTTAAAGCAATTTCAAGAAATTCATTGTTAATCGGTTTGGTTATGAAATCAGTAGCATCATATTTAACGCTTTTTATGGCCAGATCGATATCTCCGTGACCGGTGATCATAATAACTTGGGTTTCCGGATTTTCCTGTTTTAGCATGCGGAGAAAATCAATGCCATCCATTTCAGGCATTTTTATATCCGAGATGACAATAAGAGGCTTAACCTTTTTGAAGATTAACAGCGCATTTTTACCGTTATCGGATGTAAGGACATCGTAACCCATATCAGTTAGGGTCATTGCAAGAACCTTACGAATACCTTCTTCGTCATCGACCAATAAAATTGATTTTTCCATCACGCTTCATCCGCTATTGAAAACGTCATTATAAATTTGGCCCCCTGGTCTTTATCGGATACCACTTTAATATCGCCGTTACATTCCTGAATAATACCGTAGCTTATGGAAAGGCCAAGACCGGTTCCCTGACCTACCTTTTTGGTAGTAAAAAACGGTTCAAATATGCGATCAATATGTTCTTTGGGGATTCCTGAGCCGGTATCGCTTATTTCTACTACAATTTTTTTATTATTTAAACAGGTTTTCAGTGTTATTGTTTTCCCCTTTCCTGGCTGCATCCTGGATTGCCATTTGTCATCAATTGAATCCCGTGCATTTATCAACAAATTTATAAAAACCTGTTCCAGACGATTAGGATCTGCTGAGACAAAAGGAAGATTTTCTTCAAGCTCCCATACCAGATCGATTCCCATGACTTTTAACTGTTGCCCCAAAATATTAACAGCTTTTTTGAGTGTTTCGTTTATGTTGACTTGCACAAGTTTTCTATCTGATTTTCTTCCGAATTGTCTCATGTGATTGATGATTTTGGAAGCTCTGTCAACCTGGGCATCTATTTCATTAGACATAGTTAAAAAAATTTCATCGGTAATCGGCTCTTTTCTATTTATTTTGCGCATAAAAAAATTACTGGCTGTTTTGATTACCGTAAGCGGTTGATTAATTTCATGTGCGATGCCGGTTGCCATTTCTCCCAGAGTTGCCATTTTACTTGCTTGAATCAGTTGTTGTTCG
The DNA here is from genome assembly GCA_020056865.1 of Desulfobacterales bacterium. Next base: position 3,546 of record JAGVGX010000128.1, on the reverse strand, counting down.
GTTTCCAGTTGTTTAGTTATATCACTGGTTGTAACAAGCCAAACCTCTCTTCCCGGATAGTTGAAAGGCGATATCCGGATATCAACAAACAGTGTATGACCGCTTTTATTAATATGCTTTGCCCGGTTGATGATGGAGGTGTTTTTTATTTTTTCTGAATACACCTGTTTCTCATTGTCCTTAAACATAAAAAGAAAAGATTTTCCAATGATTTCATCACAGGAATATCCGTAAACAACCTCTACGCTTTTGTTACAGTCAAGAATCTCCAGCGTTTCCGAATCCATAACAAAAATTGGATTTGGGATATTATTGAATATAGCGTGGTATTTTTTTTCTGATTTTTCAAGCTCTTCTTCAAGTATTTTTATATTGGTGACGTCAAGGCTCATTTCCATGGCAGCAACAACTTCACCATCGGAATTTTTTACAGGTGATGTTTTTACTATCCAAAATGTTGGGTTGCCGTTTTTATCTACACCTCTTTCTTCACTGAAATGGGACTGCCCATCTTGAAACGTCATGTGAACCGGGCAAATTTCGCATTGCTTGTTGCGTCCCTTATATGCAAAGTAACAGTAATCTCCCAGTTTGGGTTTGAATTTTTGTTCAAATTCGCGATTATAACCTACAAGTTTATAGTTTTTGTCCTGAACCGTTATAATACATGGAACAAGTTCAAAAAGGTGTTGATATTCATCTTTTTGTTTGTTCAGTTCGCCCTGCTTCTCGCCGATTTTTCCCCCCATTTTATTAATCGTATCGGACAAAAGTCCCAGTTCATCATCTTGAATGACGTTGATTTTAGAATGATATTGGCCGGCTGAAATGCGGAGTGTTCCTTCAATCATTTTCCTTAAAGGGCGCTTTACAAAACGCAGGAAAACAAGAAAAATCAAGACGGATATCAGTATAAATGTTAATATGGCTTGAACCATGAGTCGCTTTTTAAATGCCAACAGCTCATCGTCGGTTTTCTCAAGAGAAACAATTAGATCCAGAATCCCTATTACTTTTTTTTCATTATGCTGCACATGACAACCCTTGGAAGCACAGCCGGTTTGATTATAGATTGGATTGACGAGCCCGAGCAGGCGATAACCATTTGGAGAATAAAATATACGGGTTTTTTCGGATATGTTAAGTTGGAAAAGAGGCGTTTGCGATTTGTGGCAAACATAACAGATAGGATCGTTCGTATTGAGAGTCTGGCTGGATTCAATCGTTTTATTGGAGAATTTTATTTGGCCATTTTTGTTGTATATGCTTATATTTTCTAAATTATTCTGAGCATCAATTTTTTTTATGATAGTGTTGATGTCATTTTTTAAATTATGCATCATAGAATAATGGATTCCGAGTAAGATCGTTTGCGCCAAACGATCTGCGCTTATGATCATGTCTTCGGTCATTTTATTTTTGTACTGTTGTGTATTGAAATATGCCCATATTGACAAACTAAAAATTAAAGCCAGACCAACAGGGAGAAATAGTTTTGAAAACAAGCTATGCGGGACGATCTTGATATATTTTATCATGTTTATATTTGGTTTTCTGCCCCTTTCCCAAAGGTTAGACCTTTAAACAGGTTTGGTGTTAAAATGTATTATTAGACAGAATACTTTTTATCAGGGTGGAAAGCTTAGTCGCATCCGGAGGTTTTTCCATATATGCTTGAGGCACGGGGATATGTTTGCCTTCCTGGGCGCTTAATACTCTGATTAAATGCATAAATGTTTTTTCGGCTATTGCAGAGAGGATAACGATTGGGATGCTTGATAGTTTTATGTTGGATCTAAAATAAAAATATGTTTGGATACCATCTTCAATTTTTGGCATCATAACATCGAGAACTATCAGGTCAGGAATTTCTGATTGTGATTTTTTCAGAGCATCCGTGCCACTATGAGCTGCAATTGGTTTAAACCCAATCGTTTCTACAACCGTTGAGACAAAAATAATCATATCCGTCTCATCATCTACGATCAGAATTTTTTTATTTTTTATTGAATCTACCATCCTGATCATTATCTTTCATTAATAGGCACGTAATCCCTTTTTGTCTGACCTGTGTAAATCTGTCGGGGCCGGTTAAGCTTCCATTCCGGATCGTCCATGCTTTCCTTCCATTGGGCAATCCATCCGGGCAATCTTCCGATGGCAAACATGACGGTAAACATATTGGTGGGGATGCCGATCGTGCGGAGTATGATTCCGCTGTAAAAATCAATATTGGGATACAGGTTGTATTCGATAAAATAATCGTCATGGATTGCAATGTCTTCAAGCTCCATGGCAATATCTAATAATGGATCTTTAACTTTCAGTTTTAAAAGGAGTGCATCGCATGTTTTCTTTATGATTCTGGTGCGTGGATCATGTGTTTTATATACCCTGTGCCCAAATCCCATAAGTCGAAAAGGGTCATTTTTGTCTTTTGCTCTTGCAACAGCCTCTGAAATAGTCATTTCTTTTTTTGATATTTTCTCCAGCATTTCAATAACAGCCTGATTTGCTCCGCCATGCAGAGGCCCCCACAAGGCGGATATCCCTGCGGATATCGAAGCATAAAGGTTTACTTTCCCGCTTCCCACCATGCGAACCGTTGATGTTGAGCAGTTTTGTTCATGATCTGCGTGAAGAATCAGAAATACATTTAACGCTTGTACAATATCCTGATCAATTTTATACGGGTTTACAGGAGAATGAAACATCATGTTCAACAGGTTTTCACAGTAGGAAAGCCTTGCGCTTGGATACACAACTTTATGTCCTCTTGAAATCTTGTATGACATGGCTGCAAGGGTTCTGATTTTTGAGATCAGGCGTGCCACGGTAATATTGATCTCTTCTTCTGTGTTTTCCAGATATGGATAAAAGCTTTTTAACGCATTGACCATTGAAGAAAGAATGCCCATGGGGTGGGACGCCCTTGGAAAACTTTCAAAAAAAGTTCTCATATCCTCATGAACCATGGAATGATCGTTGAGCAGGATTGAAAAACGTTTTATTTCTTCATTTGTCGGCAGCTTCCCGTTTATCATAAGATAGGCGACCTCTCTGAAACTTGAATGCTCGGCAAGTTGTTCAATGGGATAACCCCGGTAACGCAAAATGCCTTTTTCTCCGTCCATGAAAGTTATGCTGCTTTTGCAACTGCCTGTGTTTGCAAAACCAGGGTCGAGGGTAATAAGCCCGCTTTGGTTGCGTAATTCTGATATATCGATTGCCATCTCTCCTTCTGAACCTTTAACTAAAGGCAAGAGAAAGGTTTTCCCATGATATGTTAATGTTGCATGTTCGGTCATAATTTTGGCCTTTTTTTTGTTAAGAGATAAGTTGGAGCATTTAAGATGGCGTTGTGAGCTTTTTTATTATTAAAGCATGTTGGGGATATTTTTCAAGCATATTTTTTTGATGCGCCAGTTCAAAATCCTTAAAATCAAAGCCTGGAGAAACCGTGCATCCAACAAGAGAGAAAGATTCAATATCGTCAACCGTTGCTCCAAGCCAGATTCCTTTTTTAATTGCTGTCTGAAATATTTC
>JAGVGX010000145.1 GCA_020056865.1 Desulfobacterales bacterium | reverse complement strand
TTTTCATCGCATCTTCCTTCTTCGGGAATTTCTTTCCAATTTCTTCTACATCGGGCTTCAACACACGCATTTTTGCGGAAGACATATACGTTTTTCTTGCAATCGGAAAGAGTAATATTTTTAACAGAATTGTCAGTATTAAAATGATGATGCCGTAATTGAGTGCTGTGTTTGTTTCAAGGAAATTAAACACAGGTATTGTTACAAACTGATTAAACCATCGCATCAGGAAGAAGCTCCAGCCCAATGGAATCACCTTTTCGTAATCATCATGGTACTGACGCATGGTTTTATAATGGTTCGGACCAAAATAAAAATTCATGGCGAAGCTTTCATTGTTCGTCTGGGCATTGAAAGGAATACCCATCTTGGCTTCTTCTCTTTTCAGATGATTCTCGGTGGTATCCGAAACTTTTACTTCTACATCTGCATTGGCAAAGCCGGTTGGTGCACTAAGGATCGATGAAAAGAACTGCTGCTTAAATGCGACCCATTTTACTTTTGTTTTAATCGATTCCTTGCCATCACTGCTTTCGGAAAGATAATCCACTTCCTCATCGGAGAAGCTTTTATAATAAACTGTAGAATTTGCGATTTCATTGCTTTTACTTTTCTCCTGACGGGGCACCCTTATTTTCCAGGCAAGATCTACATAGCCTGAGTTGGCATTGATGATATTTTTCATTCCGTTGAAGCCAATGCGGAAGCCCATATCGTTTTTGTTTCCGCGAAGGGTATAAATAAAATCAATCGACTTTCCTGAATTGGCGGAGTCAGCAACCAGGCTCATCACAAGAGTCAGACTGTCTTTTCCTTTCACGCTCATCGAGTCGGAAGTAAGGGCTTTGCCGCCCGCCAGCATGGGTGTAAAATACAAGGATCCCGTATTAATAGAACGATTGTTTGAGAAAAAATTCAGACTGAATGTGGTTGAATCACCGTTGAAAAGATAAAGAGGCTTCTGATCGAAAGTTTTATAATTCTTCAGCATCACCGAATAGATGCGGCCCCCGAGCGTCGAGAACTTCACACGGAACATTTCGTTTTCCACTGTGATCATTTTCTTTTTTCCTTCAGCAACGTATGCAAAAGAACCCAGTTCGTTTTTCTGATCCGCCTTCATGGCTGAATCACTTACCTTGCTGGTGTCACCTTTAACGGCAACTTTCGCAATTGTGTCTTTCTTAACGGGAACAACTTTGGCTGCATTGACAGAATCATCTTTGTGTTTCTGCACCTTGGCAATGGAATCCTGCGCACGTTGTTTCTTCGCAACTTCTTCTTTGCTGGGCTGTGAAATAATACCGTAAACCACCAGGATGGCTACGATGAGTAAAATTCCGATAATGGATTGTTTGTTCATGCTTCTTCAATTTCTGTCCTCCGGAAAATCCGGTGAGGGGGTGCAAATATAGTGGAAAATTAAAAAGCCTGCTTCGATTGTTTTTGAATGAATCGTCAGGATGCTGAAAATGACGGTTAAATGGAAGGGGAAAGAGGCGGTAGTAATCAGTCCGCCGCGGCGGGTCAGTGATCAGTTTTTTTACTTTGCGGTTTTTTCTTTAACACATAGGAACAGTAGGAAAACATAGTCACATAGATAAATACAAAAAGTTGGATGCCGTATCCGCCGAGGCGAATCCCTGCTTGACGCAGGCAAGTGTCCGCTGCCGCAGAGACACAAAATTTCACTAAAGTTTTCAGTTTCAGATCAGCGAACATCTGCGTTGTATTTCATCTGCGTACATCCGCGAGAAAAAGAAACAAAAGGTTCTCGCTGATTTTCGCAGATTGTTTCGCAGATCATCGCAGAAAAACTTTGCGCTCTTTGCACAGACTTCGCACTCTGCTTGTGAAAAAAAGGACGGAAGGCAGTATTAGTGGCAGTGGCTGGTATCTTTGAACGCGTTACGCTATATCGTCTTATGATTTTAGGTGGAGTTAAGATGTGTAGCCGAGCAACAGATTGGTTTGCGCGCGAACGTAGGCTATTATTTAATATCTAATTAAACCAAATTTATTTTCATATAAATATGTTTTTATTAAATTTAAGCCATATTTGACTTTAGTGTTATTAAAAAAACAAATTCGTAACGGATATGAAGAATGACATTCACAAATTGACTTTTCATTTTAATGTATAAAAATATAGAAAATCGCTGTTATGAAAAAAACTATCTTTCTTCTGACTTTCTTTTTCGTTTCGGTTTTATGCCATTCGCAGGACTATACCGAAAAACATTTAAAATGTTTGGTGGGCACCCCCCTGAACAATCCTGTTTTTCTTGAGTTTCTGGGAAAAACAAAAATCAGAATGCCTCACTTTTTCTTTAACGAGATTATCCTGAAAGGGTCTTCGAATGTGGAAGTATCTATAAAGAATGGCAAAGTGCTGAGCTTTTTCAACCTGAACTCACCCTATGAAGAAACAGTGTTTCCCGAAGAATGGGGTGTAAAAAGGAACTACAGCGATATGAAAAAAACGATGAAAGATCTTCCCAAAATTCCGAAAGACAAATCGCAACAAGTTCATGTCGATCTGGAAAAAGACAGTCTAAAAATAAATCTGATGTATGCATGGGTGAATGAAGAGTTCCGGCTGGAATCGATATACATAATAGGATATAATGACAAACCAACCCCTTGCGCCAAAGTGCCTGAGCTGCGTGTATGGGAACACCTGATGGGCAAAGATGGAAAGGGCCTTTCTGCCTGGTTGTGCGAAAATCTGGATAAAACATTACCGGCTTCCTTTCTGACTGAAAATTTCCTTCCCCTGGAAATGGTAGAAGACCGGTCTAAGGCGCTC